>JAYVOY010000638.1:0-3237 GCA_043757645.1 Verrucomicrobiota bacterium | reverse complement strand
CGTTCGTCACCGCGTAAATCAGCAGGTGATCGAACTCGAGATAATCGGTGAACGCCGCGTGCTTCTCCTGCTTGTCCGGCGGCGGTCCGTTGATGTCCTGCCACACGTACAAAACCGGCAGGCGCGGATGAAACAACAGGCCGAGCGGATAATTGGAATTCGTCGCAAGTACCGCCGGCTTCGGCAGCGTGACGCGCAACGGCACGCCCGCCGGTCGCCCGTCCGCATCGAGCTTGAACACCGCCAGATGCTGATTGCTCACCGCGCGGTGCCCGACCACGAGGAGCGACGCAGCATCACTGACCGCCACGCACAACGCGCCCGGCACGACCACCGGCGTGACGAAGGCGGGCGCTTCCGCGAGCACCGTCGGCGTGATCTCAATCTCGCGCGGCGTCTGCGCGCCCGACTCGTTCGGCAAGTCCAGCGCGAGCAACCGCAGCGCGAACCCCAACGCGAGGCAGCGTGATAAAAATGCGACGGAACCGCGAAGCGCGGTTGGAGCGCGGCCTTCAGGCCGCCTCACCGTCCGCACCCAACGGGAGTTGTGGATAAATCCCATGCTCCCCTCGTGCTCCACGCTGAAGCGGCGCAAACGCCGCGCTCCGTGGCGCGTTGCGTGAAGTTGCGTCCGCGACCACATCACACAACTCATGGCGCGGCCAGCCGGCGGAAATAATCCCTCACCACGCGCTCATACGCCGGCAGCGACGGACTCGCCGGCTCGTCGAGAATGCGCCCGCGCACCTGCTGATTGCGCGGCAGGCTCGGCTGAAATCCCGCCTGCGCGCGATGAAACACCCGTGCCTCCGCGCGCAACCGGTCGAGCAACTCGCGCTGCGTGCGGAACGATTCGGCCGTCGGATTTTCGCGCAGCCGTTCGAGATTCTGATTCAACTTCGCGATCAGGTCATCGAGGTGATCCGTCGGCAGATACAAATTCTTCAACTCCTTCCGCAGCGCGTTGGCGCGGTCGATGAGTTGCTTGCCGTCGCCATCCATGTCGCGCAACAGCGCGGCCACCTTCGGATCGAGCGGCTTGCCCTGACGCTCGACGATGTGATTCACCACCTGCGGTTTTTGCATCTTGTCCGCGAACTTGTCCTGCCACTCGCCCTTGTTCGACAGGCTGAACTTCGTGTCGTCCGACTCGACGCGCTTGCCGCCGATGCCCGTCGAAGTGTCCTTCTGCATGTCGTCGGTTTTCTTCTCCTTCAACACACCCTCCTGCTCCGGCGCCTCGAACTGCCCCTCCTGCACCTGATCGCGTCCGCGCATATTCGGCGACTCACTGCCCGCCACTTTGCCGTAAGACCGCGCGCCCTGCCGGCCCGTGCCGGACATCCCGCCCACATTGGCGGTCGGCGGCTTTTTGTTGCCCGTCGTCGCGGTCGCGGCGCTCGAATTCAAGCGTCCGCCCATCTTGCTCACCTCGCCGGGATCGGCGGCCACCTGACCCGAGTTCAACGTGAGGGTGTCGAACTTGTCGTTCATCTCATCGGCCTCCTCGAGCAATTTGCCGACGAGATACTCGAGCTTGTCCGGCACCAGCGGCGCGACGATTTCATTCGGTTGCAAACCCTCGAGGCCGGGAATTTTCGCGGTCTTCTCCATGCGCGTGCCGAGGAACATCGTGCTCAAATCGGGGCGAACATCGCTCTCCATCGTCTTGAGCTTGCTGCCCAAATCCGGCGGAATCGCGGGCTGCGAACCCGCGTCCTTGTCCTTGTCGCCCGCGGCGCCCTTGCCCGCGCGCGTCTCCCGCATCTCGACCACGTCGGTCAGGCTCGCGAGGTCCTGGCGGAACTTCACGCTCTTGTCGCCGGAGCCGGGCAGCATTTTCTCGAGCGCCTTCTGCGCGGCGAGCAGCGATTCCTTGCGTTCCATTTCCTTCATCGCGCGCGCAATCGCCTCCGCGCCCGCCTGCTTGAGCCGCGCGTGAATCTCCGCCAGCGCCAGCGCCGCGCGGGTCTGCGCCGCGGCCGCCGCAGTCCACTGACCCGCCGCCGCCGGCGTCGCGCCTTGCTGCATCGCGGTCTTCGCGCCGCTCGAATCGAACGCCACCGCCGCCGCGCTGAAGGCTTGTCCAAGCAACGAATCCACCGGCGTCACGCGCTCGCCCACGCCCGCGATCGCGACCTGCGCGAGGCCCGTCAAGGCCAGCACGCGCGCCTGGCGCTGCTCGGCGGACTTGGCGACAAACGGCGCGGCGACCGCGCTGGCAGCGGGTTTCGTGGCGGTCGCAACCTTCGCCGCGGATTCATCGCGCAACGCCGCCTGCCGGTCCGCGAGCATTTTCACGAAGGGCGTCATGTTCGCCAATTCCCAGTTCTGGCGGAACTGAATGTACTGTTCGAGCTGCTCATTGAGGCTGCGAATCGTGCGCTCCTGCGTGAGCCGCGCCTCGGTCAAACCCGCGCGCCGACTCTGCGGATCGTCCGCCGTCGCCGCGCCCTCGAGCACGCGAATCGCCCGCACCATCTCGGTGTCCGCGAGCATCCCAAGCGAGAAACGGAGGTTGCCAACCGCGGACACAAACTCGCGCGTGACCACGCCCGCCGCGCGCCGCAGCTCGTCCTGTTTGCGCGCCTGCTCGCGCAGCGCGATCACGAGCGCGTCGAGATTTTTCCGCTCATCCCAGCGCAGGCCCGAGGCGGGATCGAGTTTTTGCAACCACTGCGCGACGCCGCGAACGCCGTCCTGTTGGAGCGTGATTAATTTTTTCAAGTCCGCCTCCGATTGCAAAATCTGCTCGTACAAAACTTGGAAAACCGTCCCCTCGCCGCCGACGATCACGGTGAAAATCTCGCTGCTCGTCCAATTTTCCCCCTTCGCCGGATCGGCGTCGCGCGCCCGCACCGCCAACTCGACACGCTCGCCCTCGACCACGCCGAGCGACGCGATGGTGAGCGCGTGTTCGAGCTTCCACTCACGCGTGCGCGCGGCCTGCGGCCACGTCGCGACGGCCTGCCAGCCATCGTCCGCGGACGGCGCGTTGGTGCCGACGGACGCGGCGAGCGTGAGGCGGCGAATAAACAAGCCCGTCTCGACCAGTCCGAAATCATCCGTCGCGCCGAGCTTCAACCGCAACTCGGTGCCGAGCTGCGCCTCGGTGCGTTTGTCGAGTCCGGCGAGTGTGGGTTGCGGCGGTTGATCGGACACCACGCGCAGGCCGTATTTCAAACTTTGTCCCGGCGTTTGTTTCCCGCGCCGCGCGCGAACCTGATAACCGACAAC
>JAYVOY010000637.1:0-3237 GCA_043757645.1 Verrucomicrobiota bacterium | reverse complement strand
AGCCGCGGATGGAACGGGCAACCTGCCGGTGCCACCCATTCCTGTTTCGGCGTTCAGGCTGAACCGTAACTATGGAATGGGCGAACCGCCGCCGTCTCGGCGGCTCAGGGCGTGGGGAGTCCGCGAGGGCAATGACACTTCCTCTTTTGGCTCCCCATTCCGGGAACATTTTGAACTGCGGAAAATGCCCGCCTTCGCCTCATTCGCACGGTGTGAGCCGCCGAGACGGCGGCGCTCCTACGGCATCGTTACGGCTAAGAACCGCAGTTGGGAGGAACCCTGGGAAACCACTAACCCGCACTGACTGGCACTCATCAGAGCCAGTCAAGCGCGCTGCCTCTCCACGGGAGCTTATTCGCGCCGCAATTATTAGTGATTGCCTCCGGCCAATGTGGGGCGGGTCCAAATTGAAGGACCCAAACGCGCCCCCGACATTCCCGGGCGAATCGGCGCACAGTATTCCCCGAAAACCATGCTGAAAATCACTTGGGACTACAAAGGGATGAAATGCGGGATCTCTCACACAATCATGGAGCACAGAATCATCAATCAATTCAGCATGATTCTGTGCTCCATGATTGTGTGGACCCCGGGTCAAGCCGCTGAGACCGGACGGTCAGAGTTCTTTTACCGCGCGATACGCCCAGCGCATCGCGGCCTCGAAGGAATCGCAGGTTAGTGGTTTGGCTCGGTTGCCTTTCCCTCCAACTGCGGTTTCTAGGTTGAATGGGGCGGTCCATTTGGCGGCGCTGCCCGACCGGAGTGGATGGCGCGCACTATTCCCGCAGCCAGCGGGTCAAGCTCTCGCGGAGCCGCTGGCGCGCGCGGTAGAGCCGCGTCTCCACGGCCTTCGGCGTGAGGTGCAGAATCGTGGCAATGTCGGCGATGGATTTCTCCTCCCATTCGGCGAGCACCAGTGAGGCACGCAGTTCCTCCGGCAGGTCGTTCACGGCGGCACGCACGGCGGCGGCGCGTTCCGCGGTTTCCAAGATGGCACCCGGTGGGAGGTCCGGGCTGGGCAGCAGTTCGCCCAAGGGCGCGGCACCATCCCCCGCCGGGGCGTCCAGCGAGGCGTGCTGGCGGTGGCCGCGCCAGCGCCGATGATTGCGGGCGAGGTTGGCCGCGATGGTGAAGAGCCAGGTCGAGAAATTCCCGTCCGGGCGGAAGCGGTCGCGGTGCTGAAACACGCGCATGAAGGTTTCCTGCGCCAGGTCGCGCGCGGTGTCTTCGTCGGCGAGCATTCGGTGGAGGAAACCGAAGAGCGGCCCGGCGTGGCGGTCCATCAAGTCATTCAACGCGGCGTCCTGTCCGCCCGCCAACCGGGCCATGTCCGCCCGGTCGTGGGCGTCGAGGTCAGGGTTGGGCATGGCGGGCGGGGTTCGGCGGGGCCGCTGGCAGCATGGGGTGCTGGCCCAAGCCGAGTGTCTGGCGGCGCATTTCGGCCAGATAGCGGCGGCCCTGTTCCGGCGGCATGGTTTGGCTGACTTGGTGGAAGTGCCGGAGCATTTGCGCGTGGCACTCGCCGCGGAGGGCGGCGACCTCGGTGAGTTTCTGTTCCACCTGCGCGGAGACGTTGGTCGCGGCCGTGAGCAGGGCGTCGAGTTCCCGGTTTTTTTCGCCGATGCGCCGGCACATGGCGGCGCACTCGGGCAGGTATCCGGCGTGGAGCTGGCGGATGCGCCGCATCTCCGCGTCGCCGAGTTGGAACTCGAGGCGGAGCCATTCCAACTCATCCGCTGCGCTTTCTGTGGCGGGGGCGCGGCGATGCGCGGCGAGCTGATAACTCGCGAGGAACGCCCCGGCGGCGAGCGCCAGTGCCGCGAGGAGAATGAGGAGAGAACGGCGCATGGCTCAGTGGCCGGGTTGGAAGGGATTCACGGCGGCCAGATAGCGAGCCTGCGCGCTGGCGCGCTCGGGTGCAGGTGCGTGGCGCGCGCCGAGGAGTGCGCCGGCGAGCATCACGAGGGCGAGGCTGGCGGCGGCCCATTGCGGGCGGAGCAGCCAGGGCGCGAGGCGCTCGAACCACGAGCCGGCGGCGGCGGCTTCGTGCCGCTCAATGCGCCGCCACACGGCGGCGGAGAATCCCGGCGGCAATTCGGCGGCGGGCCGGGCCTGGCGCAGCAGGGCGCGCAGGCGCGGGTCGTTCGGCGGTGGGTCGTGTGGTTTCATTGGCGGAACTGGCGGCGGGACGGCCCGCCGCCAGAGTGGAGTTGAGTCATTTTACCAACGGGCGGGAAACTTATGACTTGCAGCAGGGCATTGCGCAACTGGACTTGGTCTTGCAGCAGGGCTTTTTGCATTCGCCCGGCTTCAGGTTCTTGCAATCGGCCACCCCATACGGGCTGCCGTCCCGGAGGGCGCGGACTTGGGCGGCCAGGGCCGGGAAAGTGGCGGCCAGCTTGGGACTGACGGAGGAAACATCCCGGTCCAAGTGCTCGGTTTCGCCGCCGCTGTGGCGCGCGAAACTGGCTTGGAGCGCGAGCACCTTGGGGGAGGCGGTCAGCACGCCGCGGTGCATGAGATCGGGCGTGATGCCCGTGGCGCGCACGGTTTGATTTTCCTGCAAGCGGGGCGAGAGCAAAGGCCCGGCGACGCTGACAGAAGTGAGGGTGAGAGTCGCCAGAGCGGCGACCGCGAGGGAGGGGACAAGTTTCGAGAGTTTCATAATTTGGCTGCTTTCATTTCGGGCGGCGAATCATTCGCTGCCTTCACTGTCGCTTACCCGCGACGGCGCCAAATCCCGCACACTGTTTCACCGAGCGGGGTGTGATTATCAGTGGGTGAGGGCCGCCGGGGCTACGGGAGTAGGAGGCAGGCACGCGCGGCCATCGGTTCGCAGCGCCAACGGCGCGACCTCATCCGGATCCATGCAGTTGAAACGCGAGCGGAGCGCGGCGTTTACGCCGCCTCACCGCACGCGCGCGGGTGGTTTTCGTTCGGAGTTCCGTCTTTGGGCGGCGGGGCGCGCGCGCGTTTTGTGGGCGATGCGCGCCCATTCTCTGCCGCGGAGCGGCGTCGGAGAAGATTAGCCGGGGGCCAGCGAGCGAATGCGAGCGCGGCCCCCGGTTTGGCGCGCTTTCGTGGACCTGCCCCGGAGGGGCGCCGGAGGACTATTGTTCGCGCGACGACGCCGGATTTTTTCTCCGATGCCCCTCCGGGGCAGCAGGATTTTCGCGCGGCGGACCGGGGGCTGCGCTCGCTGGCCCCCGGCTAATTTCCTGCGGCGTCCCTCCGGGA
>JAYVOY010000636.1:0-3238 GCA_043757645.1 Verrucomicrobiota bacterium | reverse complement strand
GGGTGCGGAGTGCCTAAGCTCCGCGCATGAAATTCCGCAGCAACGTCCACCGCGGCACTGCCGCCGGGTTCGCGCGCGCGTTGGCGTTTACCGCCGGGGTCGTTGCGCGAACAGCGGCGCGCGCGGTTCCGCGGTTCGCCGTTGATTGAAATTTTTCCGACCCCCACATGCCTCTCCTCGAAGTCCGCAATCTGAAGGTTCACTTCCCGGTCAAACACGGGTTGTTCAGCCGCGTCCGCGATTACGTCCGCGCGGTCGATGACATCAGCCTCGTGCTGGAACCGGGCGAGACGCTCGGCCTCGTCGGCGAAAGCGGCTGCGGCAAAACCACGCTCGGGCGCGCGATCATCCGGCTGCTCGAACCAACCGCGGGCAGCGTGTGGCTCGAGGGCGAGGACATTGCGGGCTTGAGCAGCGGTGAAATGCGCGCGCGCCGGCGCAAGCTGCAAATGATCTTCCAGGATCCCTACGGCTCGCTGAATCCGCGCATGACCGTCGGGCAAATCATCGGCGAGGCGATCGACATTCACCGACTCGCTGACAGCCCGGCCGCGCGGCAAAAGCGGATTGATGAATTGTTGCGCGCGGTGGGCCTTGATCCGTCGCATTCGCAGCGTTATCCCCATGAATTCAGCGGCGGTCAACGGCAGCGGATTGGCATCGCGCGTGCGCTGGCAGTCGAACCGAAATTGATCGTGTGCGACGAACCGGTGAGCGCGCTCGACGTGTCCGTGCAGGCGCAAATCATCAACCTGCTGCGCGATCTCCAAGCGGAGAAAAATTTGGCGTATCTCTTCATCGCGCACGATCTCGCGGTGGTCGAACACATCAGCCGGCGCGTGATGGTGATGTATCTCGGGCGGACGGTGGAACTAGCCGATTCGCGCACCATCTGTCGCGAGCCGGCGCATCCGTACACCAAGGCGCTCATCTCGGCGGTGCCGGTCGTGGACCCGGATTCCAAGCGCGCGCGCATCGTGCTGCCGGGCGACGTGCCCTCGCCGATCAATCCGCCGAGCGGCTGCCCGTTTCATCCGCGTTGTCCCGTGGCCGAGGCGCGCTGCAAAACAGAAGTGCCCGCGCTGCGCGAAATCAAGCCCGGCCACTGGGCCGCGTGCCATTTGGCGAAGTAAGCGCCTCACTCGAACTCCGCAGCCGGGCGCGATGGCCCGATTTTCAAGGTGGGTCAGGTTGGAAGCCCGACCCGCCTGGCGATTGGAACTGTTCCCTTGTCGTGCCGCCACTCTCACTCACTCGTCCGTGCGGAAGGTCTGCGCGGGGAGGCCGTCTTTGTTGAAGAGATTGGCCCACGGATGCTGCGCGGCCCAGGCGTAGCGGACGGCGGCGGGCTGGGGCACGGAGGCACTCGACACGAGCACGCTGTCGCCGTCGATCACCGCGTCGGCCCAGACGAATTTCTTGTCCTCGCCCGCGATGGTGAAGCCTTGGAGTTTCTCGCTGTGGCGCGCGGCGAGGCCCTGGCCGACGTGCGAAAATTTCAGGCGCACTTTGCCGCCCTCGATCGCGTGCGACGTGAGCAACGGCCCCTGCGTCTCGATATTTTTTCCATAGACGAAACCGAGCGCGACGCGGCTGGCGCGCGTGCCGTAGCCGGATTTGTTGGTCGGGTGAATCCCCGCGCCGAGGTCGCTGGCGATCACGAGCGCGGTGTTCGGATGTTTCTGGATGCGCACGTGCAGGTCGCGATATGCGCCGTCATTGGCGGCCGGAACCTGCGCGGGCAGCGGGGCGAACGGGCTGGCGTTTTTCGTCACGGCGTTGTCGGTGTCCCACGCGCAACCGTTGCCGCTGGGTTTTTGAATGTAGAGAAACGGAAATTCGCCCTGCGCCCAATCCTTGCGCCAGCCGCGGATAAGCGCGCCCATCAACGTGTGTTGATCCACGCCGCTGAGGGCCGTGCCGCTCTCGCCCTGATCCCACAACACGCCGCGGATCGCGTAGCCGACGTAGCCGCGAATGTGCGACTCGAAGAGATGCCCGATCTTGCCGCCGGTGGTCTCGCCGGGCGCGGCGGGGGGCGCGGGTTTGCGGGGCGCGGGTTTGTTGGCGGCCTCGGCGGCGGCGGATTCTTTCTCCCATTTCGCGAGTTCCTCCTCGCCTTTTTTCTTCGCGGCCTCGGGCGAGTACGTCGCGGCGAGTTTCGCGACGAGTTCCCTGCACGGGGCGTCGGCGCGGAACATTTCGTCGGTCAGCCAGTAGCCGGAGGGCGTGCCGCCAACCGCGCCGAGCATGAGGCCGACGGGCACTTTGAGTTCCTCGTGCAACCGCACGCCGAAGGGAAACAGCAGCGCGGAAAAACCGCCGGAGGTCTGCGGCGTGGTGACCTGCCAGGTGCCGCGCGGGCTGATGTGGCGCACCTGCGGCAAAGATTTTTTCGCGAGGTCGGCGAGCACGTCGTCGCTTTTCTCGTAGCCGCCGACGCGGCCATCCATGTTGGATTGACCCGAGCCGACCCAGACTTCGCCGACGAGCACGTCCTGAATCGTGAGCGTGTTTTTGCCCTTGATGGTGAGCGTGAGCGGGTCGCCGACTTTCAGCGGCTCGAGCGTCACGCGCCAGTTGCCCTTGTCGTCGGCCTTCGTGGACTTGGTCTGGCCCGCGATGGTGATGGTGATTTCCTCGCCGGGACTCGCCGTGCCCCACAACGGCGCGGCGACATCGCGCTGCAACACCATGTGATCGGAAATGACGGGCGGAAGTTTCACGTCCGCGCGCGCGGCGGGCGCGGCGGTGAACGCGGCGGCGAGGGCGAGCGCAACGGTGAGAAGGGGGAGTGTGGGCGAAAATATTTGGCGCATAAAATTTTGTTGGTCGGTTGCGGTGGGGACTGACGGTGGGGGCTGTGTGTGGCTTCGGAATAACTCGGCGGGGTTGGGTGCGATGAGGTTTTTCCAGACGCCGATGCGCGCAATGAAAACCAGTGGCTCGAACGGAGCGCCGAACTCCAGTTCGGCGCGGTTCTTAGGTCGCAACGCGCCGATCTGTAGATCGGCGCTCCTGGAGATCGGCGCTCCGATTGGGCGGGCATTCGGGAGTACGGAGTCCCGCCTTTAGGCGGCTGGGCGTACGCTGTGTCGAGACGCGGAAACCTCGCACGAGCGCCGGGCGTGCGCACGCCCCGCCGCCTAACCCGGATAGTTCACATTCCAGCTAAAACCTCAGAAGACCCAATGTTTACAGGCATTTTACGCACAACTGGAAAATGAGCTTCCAACAG
>JAYVOY010000635.1:0-3238 GCA_043757645.1 Verrucomicrobiota bacterium | reverse complement strand
GGACGCCCGCGCTCCGTGCGGAGGTTGAAGCAGCGTGCTCGCCGCGCTTCGGCGTGCCTTGCCACTCGCTCGCCGCAAGGCCACTTCGGAATTCGGGTTCAATCAATAAACCGATCCCGCTCCGCCTGGGCTTCGCGCGCCTGCTCCGCGGCGGCGGCGGCGAGTTGGGCGTGTTGGCGGCGGGCGGGGAGTACGGGAACCGGCCCGACGGAGGTGACGATTAATTCAATGCCCGCTTGTTCAATCGCGGTGAAAATATCCGCGGGCGGCGGTTGATCGGTGATGATCGTGCTGAGGGCGTCGAGGCCGCAGAGCTTGCTGATGGATTGCCGGCCGAACTTGGTGTGATCGACGCAGAGGATGACGTGGCGCGACGCGTGGATCATCGCGCGCTGGATTTCGATGAGGAGCGCGTGGGAATTCGTGATGCCGTCGGGCGTCACGCCGCCGCAACTCATGATCGCGACGTCCGCCTGGAGCTTGGTGAAGGCCTCGACGGCGAGCGGCCCCACCAGCACGCCGAGGCGCGGGTAGATGACACCACCGCTCACGACGACTTCGAGTTGGTTGGTTCCCGCGAAGAGATTCGCGACCGGCAGCGAGTTGGTGATGATGTGCGGCGTCTTGGCTTCCAGGTGGCTCGCGACATGGAAGCACGTCGTGCCGGCATCGACGATCACGGTTTGATTCGGCTGAATCAGTTCGGCGCAGGCGCGGCCGATGGCTTCCTTTTCGGAGAGTTGATGCGTTTCGCGGGCGGAGAAGGCGAACTCGTCGGACTTTGGATTCGCGAGCCGCGCGCCGCCGTGGGTGCGGCGCAGCGTGCCTTTGGCTTCGAGCAGCGAAACATCCCGGCGCACGGTCGAGACGGAGGCATCCACCAATTCAGACAGCTCTTCCAGTGAGGCAAATTCCACCTTTTGCAGGTGCTCTTCGATCCGGTTTTGGCGCTCTTCCAACTGCATTATGCCAGCAGTGTGAAATATCGTGAAAGATTTTGCAAGAAAATGGTTGACTGTTTCCAACAAATGACCGAAAACCTCCACGTCATTCGAGATTATATGGCCGCACTTGAATCAGCGCCGCCCCGAGCGGTGGTCGAACATTACGTCCGGCAGGCGGTGTATCAAAAGCTGGGCCGCCCCTTGCCGAAAGCCGCGGGCGCGCCCAATCCCCTCGTCGTCAACATCAGCGCCCGCCACTGCCATCTCACGCCGGAAGCGGTCGAGGCGCTCTTCGGCAAGGGTCACACGTTGACGCCGATGAAGTGGCTGTATCAGGACGGGCAATTCGCGGCCAAGGAAGCCGTCACGCTCATCGGGCCGCGCAGTCGGGTGATTTCCAACCTCCGCATTCTCGGTCCGTGCCGGAATCTCAATCAGGTCGAGCTGGCCTACACCGACGCCATCGCGCTCGGTTACGACATTCCGCTGCGCAGTTCCGGCGACATCAAGGGCACGACGGGCGGGATGCTCATGGGCCCCGAGGGATTTTTCGAGATGCCCGACGGCATCATTCGCGCGAAGCGCCACGTTCACATGCACCCGGACGACGCCGCGTATTACGGCGTCAAGGCCGGCGACCACATGAAGCTCAAAATCGGCGGCCCCTGCGCCATCACGCTCGAGGAGATGCTCGTGCGCGTGGACAAGTCCTTCAAACTCGAGGTCCACATCGACACCGATGAGGGCAACGCCTGCAACCTCCTTCCCGGCACGCCGTGCGAACTCAGCTAGCGATTCACGGCCAATAACTTTGCCAGCCAACAACATCTTACCGTAACTACAACCAACCAAACCCTACCCAATACTATGAGTGAAGCATTAGGAATGATCGAAACCAAAGGCTATGTCGGCGCGGTGGAAGCCAGCGACGCCATGGTCAAAGCGGCCAACGTCACGCTCGTCCAGACCATCCCCATCGGCGGCGGCCTCATCACCGTGCTCGTGCGCGGCGATGTCGGCAGCGTCAAGGCCGCTGTGGACGCCGGTTCCGCGGCCGCCGGCAAGGTCGGCGAACTCGTCAGCTCCCACATCCTCGCGCGTCCGCACGACGACCTGCTCAAGGCGTTCATTGATCCGGCTGCCGCCGCCGCCGCTGCCGCCGCCAAGAAGTAAGCCACCCGCAACCGTCCCTTAACTCTCCCGAAAATTATGTCACAACAAGCAATTGGAATGATCGAAACCAAGGGCCTTTGCGCGCTGCTCGAAGCCTGCGACGCCGCCCTCAAATCCGCCAACGTCACGCTCGTCGGCTGGGAAAAGGTCGGCAGCGGTTACGTCACCGCGTTCTTCCGCGGCGACGTCGCCGCCGTGAAGGCCGCCACCGACGCCGGCGCGGATGCCGCCAAATCCATCGGCGAAGTCATCGCCGTGCAGGTCATCCCGCGCCCGCACGAAAGCCTCGCGGGCCTCGGCAAGTGGCTGCAATAAGCGCCCGCGCCTGACGCAACGAAACCGCGGACGCCCGCGAAAAAAGCCCGGCCTGCCTGGCCGGCGCGCACTGCGGGCCTTCGGATTCAGCGCATGAAAATCCTCGTCGCCAACCTTGGTTCCACGTCGCTCAAGTGGCGGCTGTTCGATTTCTCGAACGGCCCCGAGCGGCTGTTGCACAAGGGCGGCTACGAGCGCGTGAGCGATTACGCGAAGGCGATTCGCGATTGCCTCGGCGAATTGCAGAGCGCCGGTCACATCCGCGACGAGCGCGAGCTCGCGGCGGTCGGTTTCAAGACCGTCATTGCGCAAGGCGTGACGGGCTGCGTGCGGCTCGATGAATCGGTGCTCGCGGCGATGGCGGCCTTCAACGGCCTCGCGCCCGCGCACAATCCGCCCTACATCACGGGCATCCGGTTGTTCGCGCAAATTCTTCCCGGCGTGCCGTTGCTGGGGCTTTTTGAAACGGCGTTCTACCAATTCGCGCCCGAGGCGAACCTGCGCTACGCCGTGCCCGAAAACTGGTATCAGCTCGGCATCCGCCGCTGGGGTTTTCACGGCGCGAGCCACAAATTCATCGCGGAACGCTCGGCGGAATTGCTCGGTCGCCCCGATGTGGCCGAACGCGCGCGGCGCTTGTATGTCGATGGCGGCGCGACTCCGGTGAGCGGCCCGCCGTTGCGCATCATCTCGTGCCATCTCGGCGGCAGCTCCTCGATCACCGGCACGCTGAACGGCGCGGCCATCGGCACCAGCATGGGCCTCACGCCGCAATCGGGTTTGCCGCAGAACAATCGCGTCGGCGA
>JAYVOY010000634.1:0-3243 GCA_043757645.1 Verrucomicrobiota bacterium | reverse complement strand
CCAAGGGCGGCATTTCAAACAGCACCTGTTCGCTCCCCGCGACCATTTGATCGCCCAACGCCGTCACCCGGCTGATGCGATTGTGCGGCTGCGGCGCGGCCGTGGTGTAGCAAAGATAGACCCAGCCATTCAGCGCAAACCCCGGATCGAACGCGATGCCCAACAGGCCCCGCTCGTTTTGCGACTGCGCCGGCACGCCGCCAAACGCCTGCGGCAGGAGCGCCCCGTCTCGCAGAATCCGAATCGTCCCGCCCTGCTCGCAGAGGAACAACCGGCCATCGGGCGCGAAAGCCATCGTCGTCGGGCGGCGCAAAACACCCGGCGCCACCAACTCAACCTCGGAAAAGCCCGGCGGTAAAACCGTCTGCGCCACCGCTCCGGCGACCCACCAGACGAATGCCAAGCCCGCCGCCAGCCATCGATTTTGACAGCAACCAACACGCCTTTCTCCAAGCGGTTTGCGGTTCCCCATTTCTCCCAAACAACATTTCGCCGGCATCAAAAACTTCATACGTCTCAATTTTTTGACAGCGCGGAGAAAACCTCCCTTCGGACGGGAGGTCAAGTGTCGGCCCCAAATTCCGCCCGCGCCAAGCCCGCCGATTTGACCCACCGCCACAGGGGGCAGCGCCCATTTTCAATGGGCGAATTCCGGAGCGAACCCCACCGCTACCTCACCTTCTCCAAGGTCTTCAGCGTTTCATCCAGCGTGTATTTCAAATAGTAATCCTGCGGCAGATTCACACTCTCGAGCGCGATCTCCGCGGCCCGGCGCGAATCAAAAAAACTGCACGCCCGCACGGCCTCCAAACGCACGCGCGGATGTTTGTCCGTCACCAACTCCGCCAGCAAACTGAGCGGCTCCTTCACGCGATCCCGCCAGTAACACAACACCCGCGCCGCCGCCGCGCGCGCGCGATAATCCGCCGCGCGCAACAACTCCCGCAGCAACGCCTCGTTCGGCACGTTCAGCAATTGATGCACCCACAGCCGCCCGCGCGGGTCGAACGCCATCTGCACCGCGTTGGCGATTTCGGGAAACTGCTCCTCCGACGCGAAACAATTCACCGCGTAACCCGGCGCGAGCTTGAAACCCTTCACCGCCTCCGCGCTCGACAAATATTTGAGTTCGCTGGCCTCCGCGCTTTTGCTCGTCAACCCCTGCGCCGCCACGCCCTTGGCCGTCACCTTGTTCACGCGATTCGCGCCGAAGAACGTCTTCACCGGCAGCGGCGCGGGCACGTTCGCATCGTCGATCTCCACCGGCACCGACTCGCCCCGCACCACCCGCCACACGCGCGCGTCGCGATTCGCCACCATCACGTCGAGCATCTGCCGCTCGCGCTCCATCACATCCGCGTTCGTCTGCTCGCCATCCGCAAACTTCAACTTCGAGCGCCCGCCATAAATGTAGAACCCATTCACCGCGCGATACCGGAGAAACCACTGCCGGTTCTTCTCGTTCACCTCCGCGCGCAACGCCCGCGAAAACTCCCCCGGTCTCCCACTCGCGCCGAACAATCCCTCATCCAAAACCCGCGCCACGAACTGCTGCCCCGCCGGGTTGAGATGCACCCCGTTGATCGTGAACTTCGTCGCGCCGCCCGCGCCAAACCGGCTCAACGTCGGCGCGAACAAATCCACGAACCCCACGCCCTTCGCCCCCGCCACCTCCGCCAGCGCCGCCGTGTACAATTTCAAATTCGCATTGTTCGCCGCGCCGTCCGGAAGATTTGGATCGCCGAGATTTTCATGCGCGATCGGCGACCCCAACACCACCTTCGGCGCGCCCTTGCCGCTGTAATTCTGCTTCGCCGTGTGCGCGAGAAAACCCTCCACGTCCGCCTTGAATTTCCCCACGCCCGCCGGCCTCGCGAACGATTCGTTGAACCCGAAAAACGCCAGCACCACCGTCGCCTTGCTGTGCGTGAGATGAACATCCGGCGACCCGAAATTCCGCGAGCGCGGCCGCGCCCGCAGCACCCGATCCCCCGCCGAATACGACGGTTCGGTGATCGCCAGCTCCGTCTTCACATCCACCTCATCCGCCGACCATCCGAGATTCCGCACCACCAAACGCTGCTGCGAGAACCGCTGCTGCAACAGCGTCTCCCAATGCCCGTCATGCTGCATCCGCTCCGCCAGCGCGTTGCCGATGAGGCAAACGTGATCCTCCGCCTGCAACTCCAGCACCGCCGCGCGTGCGGGCGAGTGAGCCACCGCGCCCAGCGCCAACGCCACCACCGCAAAAACAAACGCGGAAAGTTTCACAAAGTATTTCTGAAAATCAGAACCCACGGATCGAACCATGAATCGCCGCAAACACTTGCGACAAGCCCACCCCGCCCGCAAGCCCGCCTCCGCTCCAAAAACAATCTCGCATTGCCCGCGTTCGGAGTTCCGCCTTCAGGCGTAACCATGCAGTCGGACCGCCGCCGTCTCGGCGGCTCCCGGCGTGGGAAAGTCTGCGGGGGCCAATTGTCCGCGCGCTTTTGGTTCCCGATTCAGGGAGCCTTTTGGGCTGCGGAAAATCCGTGCTTTCGCCCCGCTTGGACGGTGTGAGCCGCCGGGACGGCGGCGGTCCTACTGCATCGTTACGGCTCAGGCGGTGCCGCCGCACCCTCGCGCCGCGCCGCGCAAACGCGGAACTCCAAACGAATCCGCGCGAGGTAACCCTACGAGTCTTTTCTCTGTGTTCATCGTGTCTCTGTGGTCAAAAGTTCCGGCAAGAAGGACCCCAGAGACGCGATGGACACAGAGATTAGAACCGGTTGAAAAACGCCGCGAACATTGCACCTCCCCGCACCACCAAAAAAAGTTTCCATTCCCCTGCCCAAAATTTCTTTGCCAAAATCCCCTGCCGCATCCGCCGCCCTCCCCAATCCCATTCTCCGCAAAATAAAACGGCCAGCGAGCGCCTCCGCCCACCGGCCGTTCTGCAATCCCCTGCCTCGCCCCGCCAATCCACGCGCGGGCGCGAGCCGCACTCTATTTGCTCTTCTCCGGCGTCGCCGCCGCCGTCTTGCGCGCATCCACGTTCGCCTTCACATCCACCTTGCCACTGCCGCTCAACCGCGCGACCTCCTCGCTCAGACGCGACGCGATCATGCCGCTCGTGTCGCAGCCCGCGGAGATCTTCACCACCTGCCCGCCCTTCGCGATGAGGAAATTGCTCGGCATGGTTTTCGCCCCGAACACCTTCCAACTGTCCCCCTTCGGATCCACCGCGTAGAGCATGTTCAG
>JAYVOY010000633.1:0-12134 GCA_043757645.1 Verrucomicrobiota bacterium | reverse complement strand
TCACCGCCCGCTTCGGCAAGGACGGCATCACCATCTGCGACCCGAACCGCGCGGGCGAAGGCGCGGACAAGGTGTTCCAGCGGATTTACGACCGGGCGGTTTGAGCCACGAGCAAAGCCATGCCAATCCCGCCGCTCAACCGAGATGGCTTCCTGCCCGAGGGAATCCACGAATGCACGCTGGAAGAAGCGCAAGCCCGGTTTGGTGTTTTCCAAGGGAACGACCGCCGTCCGCAATTGTGGGCGAAGCTCCGGGAGTTCCTGCGCGAAGTCAAAGCGTCACGCATCGTGGAAGCGGTTCTGCTGAATGGCAGTTTCATCAGCGGCAAACTCGCCCCCAACGACATTGACCTAATCCTCGTCGTGCCTGCGAACCATGACTTCGCTGCCGACTTGACGCCCGCCGAATACAACGTGCTCTCCAAGCGCCGTGTCTTTCGCCGGTTGGGATTCGATGTGTTGGTTGCTCGCGACGGCTCGGAGGAGCACCGCCGCTACGCCGCATTTTTCCAACAAGTCCGCTTGGCACCCGGCCAGAGGAAGGGCATGCTAAAAATCGTCGTATGATTCAAAACGAAGCACAACTACAGCAGGCCATTGAACAGATTCAGGGGCTTTGCCGCGCGCTCGACACGCTTCGCGCGGACGTGTTCCCCAAGAATCAACGCAACTTCGCCATCCTCGCCGAAGGGCCGGTGGACGAAATCCGCAAACTCCAGACGGACATTGACGACTATGTGAGCCGCTTGGAGGGCGTCGAGACAGGAGCGGCAGTGTGACCGCCCGCTTTGGCAAAGACGGCATCACCCTCTGCGACCCGAATCGCGCGGGCGAAGGCGCGGACAAGGTGTTTCAGAGGATTTACGACCGGGCGATTTGAACGCTCTCCCAGTGCGAGTAGCCATTATCAAGAACTGACCCCTTTATGGCCGCCCGCGCGCCTCCGGACGCAGACGCCGGGCCTTGGACCCGCGAACCCTGCGACGACGTGGATCCGATGCCCGATTACGAAAACGTCCTGACCGACTGACCTAGGCCCGTGCGCCGAATGAAATGACGCCACCGGTGCCCGCCGGTGGGGTGCGTCCCAGTGCGGTCATCAGAAGCGCAGTTTTCGACCGTTTCCTTGCTCTGAGCAGCGGTCGTTCGGCAAAACCGACGCGAGTTTGCAACATCCGCCAAAACGAGGCTTGTCAACCGACCATGAAGGGGTAAAACCACCGGTAATGAACCCGACGCAAAAGCAATTCTCCCTGAACCGCGCAGCGTCCAGAAAGCAATTTCCTATCAGTATCAGTATCTAATTTGACAAAGGAAATCAGATGACAACGAACGCAGATTCAAGTGTCCAAGGTGAACGGAAGCTTGTCGGAATTAGAGGTTGGTTGATGCTCTTTGCAATTATGCTCGTTCTCGGCGTCGTAGCGATGCCGATTGATGTCGTAGCTAAACTGAGCAACGCAAGAGAGTTTAATCTATTCGTTCTCGCCCAAATATTGGTGAGTGGACTACTCTATATCTGGCTTTGCTTTGGGACCATTCAGTTTTTCAAGAAACGTGAGTTTGCCCCTCAGGTTTTGATCGCATGGTTTTGGGGAAGAATCATTGGCCGAGTGATTATGTTCTTTGCCGGTCTTGTGGTATTCGGCCCAGGAGACGAACTCTTGGTTTTGTTTTTTGGTTTCATTACGTCAACTGTTGGCGGGATTATTTGGATTCTCTATCTCAAAAAATCAAAGCGAGTTTTCGCAACTTTCGTGAAATGAGATTTGAGGAATCAACACCGACAAACTCTCCGCCTATTTGTGCTGCCCCGCCCTCCTCGTAAAGGGGTCAGTTCTTGATATTGACACATGAGGCGGTGACGGCCATTCTCGGGCATGGCGCGCAAGTTGAGAGTCGAGTATCCCGGGGCGATTTATCACGTCATGAATCGCGGCGACCGCCGCGAACCGATCTTCCAAGACGACGCGGATCGCCGACGCTTCGTCGAGACGCTGGGGGAGGCGTGCGCCAAGACGGGCTGGCAGATTCACGCCTATGTCCTCATGCCGAATCATGTTCATCTGGTGGTGGAGACGCCCCAGGCCAATCTGGTCGCGGGCATGAAGTGGTTGCTGGGCACTTACACCAGCCGCTGCAACCGGCGGCACAAGCTGTTCGGCCATCTGTTCTCCGGTCGCTACCAGTCGCTGATCGTGGATGGTTCGGGCAGCGGCTACCTCAAGAGTGTGTGCGATTGCGTGCATCTGAATCCCGCGCGGGCGAAGCTGCTGAAGAAGAACGAGCCCTTAAGCGCGTTTGGGTGGAGCAGTTGGTCGGCGTATTTGCTGGCGCCGTCGAAGCGGCCGGCCTGGCTGCGGGTGGACCGGTTGTTGGGCGAGTGGGGCATCCCCAAGGACAGTCCGGCGGGGCGGCAACGGCTGGAGCAGGCGTTGGAAGAACGTCCTGGGGCGGAGGAGGGGGAGGAGTTCAAGCCGATCCGGCGCGGCTGGTGTCTGGGCGAGGAGACGTTTCGGAAGGAGTTGCTGGCGCAGATGGGCGAGCGGCTGGGCGCGGAGCATTACGGCAAGGAACGGGCGGAGACGGCGGAAGCCACGGCGGAGGGAATCATCGCGGTGGAACTGAAGCGGCGGCGGTGGAAGGAGGCTGATCTCAAAACGAGGCCCAAAGGGGATGCCACCAAGGTGGCGCTGGCGGCGCGCTTGCGAGCGGAGACGACGATGACGGTGGGCTGGATCGCGGAGCGCCTGGGGATGGGAACGCGCGGTTATCTGAATCACTTGCTGTATCGAAAGCGTAAAGCTGACCGGGGGTAGCCATTATCAAGAACTGACCCCTGATACGACTTCGAGGGGCCGGTGAACCAGGGCCACGAAATCGTCGGCGCGGACGGCAAGGTGGAGAGCGACCAGCAATACCGCGGCTTCCGCTGGTGGAACAAAGGCGGCGGCTCGCGCACGAGCAACAACCACTTCACCCACGACGTGCTCCGCGCCGACGGCGTGCGCGCCTACGTTGGCTACGGCGTGGACGGCCTCACCGTTGGCCTCGTGGCTGTGTGCCGCGTGAAGTTCGCGGCGAAACCGAAGCTTGTTTGCCCGGCGCACTTTCGCTAGCTTGCCCGCATGAGCGTCACCGCCACAGTTGAAGCAGGGAAGATTGTGCTCCCGGCGAATGTCTCGTGGCCGTCGGGCACGGTCGTCCGCATCGAGCCATTGCCGGATCAGCCGCCCACGCTCTGGGAGACGCTGAAGGACTTTGACGGGATGGCGAACGACCTGCCCGCCGACCTCGCGGCCAATCTGGATCATTACGTGCATGGTCACTCTCGGCCGTGAGCGTGGTCTTTGCGGATGCGTTTTATTTCGTGGCCCGGCTCAACCGCCGCGATCAGCACCATGAGCGCGTGCTGGCCTTCTCGCAGACTTTCCGTGCGCATCTGCTGACGACCGACTGGGTGCTGATGGAAGTGGCGGATGCCCTCGCCAAGTCTGAGTGCCGCCCGCGCGTCCGGGATTTTGTGCTCCACCTGCGGCAATCGGCGGCGTGCGAAATCGTTCCGGCCACTCGTGAGCAAATGGACCGCGCCCTCGAACTTTATCATCAGCACCGGGACAAGGAATGGACGCTGACAGACTGCGCGTCTTTCGTTGTCATGCGCGAACAGGGCCTGACTGAAGCGCTGACCGAGGACCGCCACTTTGAGCAGGCGGGATTCACGGCGTTGTTCAAATAGGGAGCGACCAGCAATACCGCGGCTTCCGCTGGTGGAACAAAGGCGGCGGCTCGCGCACGAGCAACGACCACTTCACCCGCGATGTCCTCCGTGCCGACGATGCCTGAATCACGAGCGTTGCCGCCAGTCCGACCATCGGCTACTTCGCCCGCATGAATTTCAACCACGGCAACCACTTTGAGCGGTGCGCGGACGTTTGCGGCGGCGAGACTGTCATCAAGGGGACGCGGGTGACGTTGCGCACGCTGCTCGCCAGCCTCGCGGAGGGCGCGGCGGTGGGGGAGATTCTCGCGGACTTCCCCACGGTGGTGCGGGTGGTGGTGGCGTTCGCCGCCGCGTCGGCGGAGGAAGACCTGCCGTTGCCCGCCACGCCCGCGCGGGCATGAAGCTCAAGCTGGACGAGAACCTGCCGGAGTCAGAGGCAGGGGCCGCACTTTCACCCGGCTGGCTTCTGCTTTGCGGTGGGGTGGGGAAGGGGCACAGTCGTCCTCATGCCGGACATTCTGCTCAGCACGCTCAACGCAAAATACATTCACGCGGCCTTCGGGCTGCGGTATTTGCTGGCCAACATGGGCGCACTGCGGGACCGCGCGGCGGTGGCGGAGTTCGATATCAATCAGCAGACCAACGACATTGTCGAAGTGATCCTCGCGGCGAATCCGCGGATTCTCGGCCTCGGCGTTTACATCTGGAATGTCACGCAGACGACAGAAGTCGTGGAGACGTTGAAGCGGCTGCGGCCGGAGTTGCTCATCATTCTCGGCGGGCCGGAGGTGAGTTACGAGACGGCGGGGCAGGGGATCGTCGCGCGCGCGGATTTCGTGATCACGGGCGAGGCGGATTTTAAGTTCGCGGAAGTTTGCCGGCAATTGCTCGAGGGAAAAACGCCCGCGGCGAAAATCATCGCGGCAGAATTACCCGACCTCGCGCGGCTGGCGCTGCCGTACGAATTGTACTCGGCCGAGGATCTCGCGCATCGCGTCGTGTATGTGGAGGCGTCGCGCGGGTGCCCGTTCACGTGCGAGTTTTGTCTGTCGTCGCTGGATATTCCGGTGCGCGCGGTGCCGCTGCCCGTGCTGCTGGACGCGCTCGGGCGGCTGCTGGAACGCGGGCTGCGACAGTTCAAGTTCGTGGATCGCACGTTCAATCTGAATCTCCCGACGAGCCGCGCGATTCTGGAGTTTTTCCTCGCGCGCTGGCGTGAGGGGATGTTCCTGCATTTTGAAATGATTCCCGACCGGCTGCCGGGCGCGCTGCGCGATTTGATCGCGAAATTTCCGCCGGGCGCGCTGCAATTCGAGGTGGGCATCCAGACGTTTGATGACGCGACGGCGCACAACATCAGCCGCCGGCAGGATCACGCGAAGCTCGCGGATAATTTCAAATTTTTGCGCGAACACACGGGCGTTCACATCCACGCGGATTTGATCGTGGGGCTGCCGGGCGAATCGCTGGAAAGTTTTGGCGCGGGCTTTGATCGGCTGGTGGGGCTGGGGCCGCAGGAGATTCAGGTGGGCATTCTCAAGCGGCTGCGCGGCACGCCGATCATCCGGCACGATGCGGAGTGGCGGATGGTTTATCACGCGTCGCCGCCGTACGAAATCCTCGCGAACAAGCTGCTGGATTTCGCGACATTGCAGCGGCTGCGGCGGTTCGCGCGCTACTGGGATCTCGTGGCGAACAGCGGGAATTTTCTCGCGACCGCGCCGCTGTTGTGGGCGGGGGGCGCGTCGCCGTTTCACGAATTTCTGCGCTTCAGCGATTGGATTTTCGCGCGCATCGGCAAGCGGCACGGCATCGCGCTGGATCGGCTGGCGGCGTTGTTGTTCGAGTTTTTGACGACCGAGCGTGGGCGTGGCGCGGCGAGCGTGGCCGAGGCGTTGTGGCAGGACTGGCAGCGCGCGGGGCGATTTGATCCGCCGCCGTTTCTGCTGCCGCATTTGCCGGCGGGCGCGAAGTTCGTGTCGCGCAAGGACCGCTCGCTCGGGCTGAAGCGGCAGGCGCGGCACTGGGCGCCGGAGGCGGAGAACGAGAAAATTGGAAGGCAAAAAATAGCGGGCGAAAAATAACGGAACCGATTTCTATTCCATTTTTCGCCCCCTATTTTTCGCCTTTATTTTTCCGCGTGATTTTTCGTGAGGGCGGTGGCGGCGGCGCGGATGGAGCTGACAAGTTCGTCGGGCGCGAGGGCCACGGCGTCGCCGCCCCAGCTCAGAATCCAGCGCTCGATTTCGGCGAGGCTGGAGAGGCGCAGGCGCAGTTCCACGCCGCCGTCGGCGAGGTCGCGCAGTTGCTGCGACGCGTGCCAGCGTTTCTCGCGGATGTAGTCGGCGACGCGGGCGTTGAAGCGGACGGTGACTTCGTGGCGGCCTTCGCCGGAGCGCACGCCGAAGCTGCCGCGCAATTGCCGCTCGAGGGAGAAGCCGGCGGGGCGCGCGAATTTTTTGCCGGTGAGCGCGACGGATTGGATGCGCGCGGGGACGAAGGTGCGGAGGTCGTGGCGCAGGTGATCGTAAGCGAAGAGGAACCATTCGCCGTTGATGTTGCCCAAGTGATACGGGTCCACGACGCGGCTCTCGATTTGCGCCTGACCGGGCTTGCGGTACTCGAGGCGCAGTTGCAGATGGCGTCCGGCGGCGCGCGCGATGGTGTCAAAAATCTCGAGCTGCAACACCGGCTCGACGCTGGTGCGGAAGGAGATGGTTTGGTCCCATTCGGAGAGGCTGAGGGAAATGGTCTCGGGCAGCGACGCGGCCATTTTTTGGAACGCGCTGCGGAGCGGTTTCTCGAAGGGGGTGCCGCGGTATTGTTGCAGCGCTTTTTCCGCGACGAGCAGCGCGAAGAGTTCGCCCTCGGTGATTTGCAGCGTCGGAAAGGAACTCACCTCCTGCGTGTAGAAATAACCGTAGCGGCGCTCGTCGTAGGCGAGCGGGAGGCCGAGGCGGTCGCGCATGAAATTGAGGTCGCGCTGGATCGACTTCTTGGTGACCTCCAACTGCTCGGATAATTGCGAGGCGTTGGGAAACGTGCCGGCCTGGATGGCCTGATGAATCTGCAACATCCGATCCAGCGGTGGTCGCGACCGGGGCGGCGCGCGGCGGGCGGCGGACTTTGCCGCTTTCTTTTTCATGGCCACCGCGCGGCGCTGACGCGGCGATTACGTCGAGAGTTTCGCGAGCAGTTCGTCGTTGAGCTTGTGCTTCTTGAGCGCGCCCAACAACGTTTCCATCGCCTCGACGGGGTTGAGGTCCACCATCATGCGCCGCAGCTTGCGGATCGGTTCGAGATTTTTCGGAACGAACAGTTTCTCCTCCTTGCGCGTGCCGCTCTTCGGGATGTCGATGGCGGGATAGAGGCGGCGGTCGGCGAGCTTGCGGTCGAGGATCAACTCCATGTTGCCGGTGCCTTTGAACTCCTGGAAAATCAGTTCATCCATGCGCGAACCGGTGTCCACGAGCGCGGTGGCGATGATGGTCATGGAACCGCCGAATTCGATCTTGCGCGCGGAGGCGAACATCTTGCGCGGGATTTCCAGTGCGCGGGCATCGACGCCGCCGGACATCGTGCGGCCGCTGCCGCCGTGGACGCTGTTGTAGGCGCGCGCGACGCGGGTGATGGAGTCGAGCAACACGAGGACGTCCTTGCCCGCCTCGACCATCCGGCGGCAGCGCTCGATCATGAAACGCGAGAGGCGGACGTGCGTTTCCAAATCCTGATCGTTGGAGGAGGCGACGACCTCGGCCTTCACGGAACGTTGGAAATCGGTGACTTCCTCGGGGCGCTCGTCGATGAGGAGGACGAGCACGTACACGTCCGGATGATTGGCGGTCACGGCGTTGGCGATCTGTTTGAGGATCGTCGTTTTGCCGGTGCGCGGCGGCGCGACAATCAGGCCGCGCGTGCCTTTGCCGATGGGGGTGACGAGATCAATGATCCGCGTTTCCATCGCTTCGGAGGTGGTTTCGAGGCGGAACTTCTCGATGGGGTCAATCGAGGTGAGGTTCTCGAAGCGGACCTGCTTGGTGTACTCGGTGAACGCGACTTCATTGACCTTGTCCACCTCGCGCAATTGCGGGCTGCTGCCGCGGTGCGGGGGTTGGAGATTGCCGGCCACGAGGGCGCCTTCGCGGAGGAAATTTCGTTTGATCGTGTCGGGCGTGACGAAAATATCCGCGGGGCGCGGATGGAAACCGTGTTCCTTCGAACGCAGGAAACCGAAGCCCTTTTCCGAAATTTCGAGATACCCGGAACCGTATTCCGGCGAGTTACTGTCTTTGCTCATAAGAGATTTTTGAACGAGAACCGAAAGGAAGTGGACCCAAAGGAAGACACGGAACTGTCGAATCCATTTGGGGGAACCGCCTTCCATGCGAACGGAGTGAAACAGGCGGTTTAACCTAAGACGGGGAAACGTATAAGGAGTTCGCCGCGGCGATGCAAACGATATTTTCCGAAACTGCAAACGCGGGGGGTGATTAAAAGCGGGTGCGATTCACTCCGGCTCACACCCGCCGTTAATCACACCCCGCGGCACCGGGCGCATCTCACTGGGTGCAACCTTGCAGTCGTAGCGCCGCCGACCCGGCGGCTCACACCGTCCAAAGGAGGCGAAGGCGGGCGTTTTCCGCAGTTCAAAATGTTCACTGAATGGTGAACCAAAAGCTGGCGTGTGAATGGCCCTCGCGGACTGCCCACGCCCTGAGTCGCCGAGACGGCGGCGCTCCGCCGACTGCATGGTTACGGCTTGGTCGCAACCTTGGCGCCGCGCGCCAGCCCCGTTGGGCCGGCATTCCCCGGTGTGTTCCGCCAGAAACCATTCTGCCCCGGGCTTTCGATTCCGCACGACGGAGTTCCTGAATTATTCCGCGGTGATCCGCCATTTGCCCCAGAGCTTCGGCGTGAGTTCGGCTTCGCTGGGCACGTCGGCGGTGATGGCGGTGGCTTTGTTGCTCCAATAAACGCGCTGCGTCGTTTGGCCGTTGCTGCCGCGCAGGACGCCGAGATCGGCACGAAAAACTTCGCCGGGCTTCGGCTGCCAGTGGAGCGCGGTGAGCGGGATGCTGATTTCGAAATTGCCGTTCTTATCGGTCGCGAGTGTCACGCTGGCACTGACGTCCTCGATGACATCGAGATGAATCGTGCGCCACGGACTGCTGAAGGCGATGGGTTCGCGGGTGCCGGGAACGCGTGCGCGGTAGAGCAGCGCGCGCGTTTTGCCTTTCACCTGCGTGATAAGCAGGCGTTGGTCGCCGGGCGTGGGCGCGGTGCGTTCGGGGTCCGCGGTGGCATCGGTGGCGAGCATGAGGTCAAGCGCGCCGCCGTGTTTGAAGAGCGCGTTCGGCGTTTCGCCGCTGTTGGTGAGCAAATCCTTTTCCGTGGTGCGCCACGCGGCGAAGAGATGCGTGCGGCTCACGGCCACGGCGGCGCTGACCTCGTAGGGGCGCGACGTGCTGTTGAAATTCGCCTTCGTGCCGCGGCGATCGATGAAGGCCCAGTCCGTCGTCGCGGGCCAGTCATCGAGCTGGCCATCGACGGTCGGCGCGGTTTGGCGCACGGGCACGGTGAGCGTGCCGGTGCCGCGCTGTTGCTGGCGTTGCGTCTCGGCTTTCGCGAACCACTCGCGCGCGCGCTGGAGATCATTCGTCGTCACGATGATCGTTTGGTCGGGCAGGCGCGCGAGCGTTTCGAGGCCGTCCACGCGCACCAGGCTCGTGCGACCGCCATCGACGAGAAAGATTTTGCCAGCGGCGGTTTGCGTGATGCTCGGCCAGAAATTCTCGTCGTGCAGCGAGACGTCGGTCACGTCGAGATTGCGCGTGGCGACGGGCGCGGCCCAGTTCGGGCGCAGGCGGATGTCGTGAAAAAATGTGCTCACGAACAAACCGTCGGCGGTGAGGAGATACATGTTTCCCATGTTGCCGTTGACGCAAAACATCGGGCCGGCCCCGCCATTCACAAAGCCGCCGAGCAACCGCGTGTGGCCCACGACCATGCCGGGACGATCGGGCACCGCGGCCTCGTGACTCGCGTGCAGTCCGGGCCACGGACTCGGATAACTCCAGCGCGGCTCGCCACGAAAACTACCGCCGAGACCGTGCGGCGAGAATGGCTCGGGCGCGTTCGAGTGAATGCTCCAGCCGCTGGAATCGGTGAGCGATTGGTTGCCACCGCTCGACGGCGGGCGACCACCGGCGGGGCCGAGATTCTCGGGCTTCGCGAGTTCGTAGCGCGGCGCGCCGCTGGCATCGAACGTCGCGGCGAAGCGCGCGCTGCGGTCGCCGAAGCGCGACACGACGAACGCGAGGTCGTTCATCACGGTGAGGCCGCGGGCCTGGACTTTGGTGAAGTTCACTTCGGCGGGCTGGGGTTTGCCGTCGCCGTTCGTGTCGGTCCACGCAAACGTCGCGAGCGCGTCGGGCTTCGGATTTTCCTCGTCGGGTTTGGTGCCTTCGGGCCAGCGGCCGCGGAATTCCGCGCCGCGCAGCACGGGCCACGAGTGCGCGTTGCCGAGCGCGGCGACGAGGCGCGCCTCGCGCGCGGTGTCCTGCCAGACGAATGCGACGTCGTCGCCGCTCGTGGGATTGTGCGTGTAACAACTGGTGAAATAGCGGCGGCCATTTTGATCCGCGGGATACAGCGGCGTGTCGGGCGAGTAGTGGCCGTAGTGGCCGTGCAGCAGTGGGTCCGGGCGCGCGAAGACGCGCGTGAGGGCGTCGGCGCCGGTTTGCCAGTCGAGTTTGAACTCGAGGCCCTTGTAGAAAAATCGCGTGGGGTCGCGCGGATCGAGCACGCCGCCGCCGCCGTATTCCGTGGGGCCGTAGAACGCGCGGACGAGTTCGCCCGTCGCGGACCACAGGGAAACGCGGCGGGGAAAATTGTCCGCCTCGGCGACCCACACGCGGCCCTGCGAATCGACGGCGAGGCCGTTGGGATTGTTGAGATGCAGTGCGTCGTAAGCGCCGACGGAAGGCGCGCCGGGTTTGCCGAGGGTGCGTGTCAATTTTCCGGCGGATGAAAAAACTTTCACCTGATGCGCGTCGCCGCGGTCGGTGATGAGCAAGTTTCCGTTCGCGTCGGTCGCGATGTGGCGCGGATCTTCGAGGCCGGTGGCGATGACAGTTTCGGGTTTCGCGGTGAGCGTCGCGAAGCGGACCAGGCGCGTTCCACTCAATGCCAGCAGGCCTCCGCGCGCATCGAAGGCGACGCCGCGCGGATTCGGCAGCGAAATTCGCGCGGTGATTTTTCCGCTTTTGATGTCCACGACGAGCAGTTCGTCCTGACGCACGAGTGAGCAAACCAGCAGCCCGTCGTGCGCGGCGATGCCGGCGAGCACGTGGATTTTGTCGCCGCCGTCGAAGCCCTCGAGTTCGCGCGGCGCGGCGGGGGCGTTCGCGGATTTCTTTTTGCGGTCAATTTCTTCCCCGAGTTTTTGTTTGAGGATGGGTTGATCGGCGAACGCACGCGTCTTCGCGGTGAGGCGCAGTTCGCCTTCCCAGACGGAGCCGACGTAGCAGAGATGATCGGCGAGAGCATTGGTTCCGCGATCGACCGTGAGCGTGGGCGCGCCGGTCCAGTTGCCGCCGACCCAGCCCTGGCCGCCGAGCTTCGTGCCGTCTTCGCGCAGCCATTGCAGGCCGTGGCCGCCCTCGGCGACGAACGCGCCCATGAAGATCAGGGGCTGACCGTCGGCGGTGCGCGCGCCGGGGACGAACGCGAGGCTCGTGGGCGGCGTGTGGGTGGTGAGCCAGCAGCCGGTTTTGTCGGCGGTTTCCCACGCGGGCTTGCCGGCGTTGTAAATGCTGAACTCGTAGTGCAGCGCGACGGGCCGGTGCCACAGGCCGCGCACCGTGTAAGTGCCCGGCGCGACGGGTCGCGTGGGGAGGTGATAAACGCCGTGGCGCGCGGCCTCGGAATCGCGGAGCAAATCATCGCTGCCATCCCACCACGCGGTGTTTTCGCCGGCGGGGAAGGGCGTTTCGCTCACGAGATTGCGCACGCGTTTGTTTTGCAAATCCTCGATGACGAGCGTGACGAGTCCGGGGGCGGGCAGCGTGAATTTCACGGGAATCGGCGGCGGTTCCTCGGTCACTTTCGGGAGGATGAGCGAGGCGAGCGTGGCGTCGTTTGCGAGCGGCGCGAGGGCCAGCACTTCGCCGAGCCAGACGCGGCGGCCGTCTTTCACTTTCGTGGTGAGATGCGAGTGATTGGACTTCGCGCCTTTCACGATGCGCAGGCGCAGCGCGCGCGTGGTGGCGGATTTCTCGAAGGCCAGCCACTGCGGCCCGAGCGCCAGCGGGTAGAGCGCGTCCATGTCGCCGCGGCTCGCGACGCGCTGCCAGCGGGTGTCGGCGGCCTCGCGGACATTTTCATTTTCGCCGCCGGTGAAGGCTTCGACC
>JAYVOY010000632.1:0-3250 GCA_043757645.1 Verrucomicrobiota bacterium | reverse complement strand
TGATCCCGCCGACGGAGGACAACAACCTCTCGATGCGCCCGCTCGTGCCCACGACCGCCTCGCATCCCGCGCGCCTCTGGTGCGATCTCATTGACGTGCGCGAGGCGCAGGTGCTGGCGACGTACGGCCGCGATTTCTACGCCGGTTCGCCCGCGATCACGATGAACGAATTTGGCGCGGGCAAGGCGATTTACGTCGGCACCGTGAGCCACCAATTCTTCTACAACGACCTCATCAGTTGGGCGCGCACGCTCTGCGACATCACCCCGTACTTCAAGGTGCCGGACACCGTGGAACTCAGCATCCGCCAAACGGACGGCAAGCGGTTTATCTTTTTGCTCAATCACCAATCCATGTCCGTGCGCCTCCAATTCGCCAAGCCCGTCCACGATCATCTCACCGCCACCGATCTCAGCGGCCCCTACGATCTCGCGGGCCACGGCGTGCTGGTGCTGACTGAGAAGATGGATGTCTGACATCGATGTCTGACACCGCCAAAGCTTGGTACGCCTCGCGTCGGCAGGCCCTCACGGAGTGGCGGCACATCGACCTCGTCCCCCTCGAGACCGCGCGCGCGGACAACGCGAAACCGGCGTCCACGATTGTCTCGAAAGTCCTCACCGGCCTGCGCCTCGAGAAGCGCCAGGCCGAGGCGGAGATCGTCCGCGTGTGGAACAACCTCCTCGACTCCAACGTCACCGCCCACGCGCAACCCACGGGCCTGCGCGACGGCACGCTCTTCGTGACCGTCGATCACAGCGTGTGGCTCGACGAAATCGTGCGCTACCGCTACCGGCCAATCCTCACGCAACTCCAGACCGCCTTCGGCAAAACGACCGTCGCGAAAATATCCTTCCGCCTCGGGTGAGGGAAAACCAAGGGATCACCCAATGTCGGCAGGGGAATTGGGGGGCGGGGGAATGAATTCTTTTTTCCCAATTACCCTGCCCCAAAGTCCTTTGCCTAAGCCGTAACCATGCAGTCGGACCGCCGCCGTCTCGGCGGCTCACACCGTCCCACCGGGGCGAAGGCGCGGATTTTCCGCGGCCCAAAATACTCACTGCATAGTGAACCAAAAGCGCGCGGACAATTGGCCCCCGCGGACTTCCATTGCCGTGAGCGCCGGGACGGCGGCGGTCCGCCAATTGCATCGTTTCGGCTAAAGGCGGAACTCCGAACGGGAATCGCCCGCCGCCGCGCCGTTGAAGCTGCGCCGTGGCTACTCGGCGATTTCCACGCACGCCAGCTCGCGTCCGTCGCGGACGAAGAGTTTGCCATCCGCGATCGCGGGGAACGACCACGTGTTGCCGCAGACCTGGATGCGGCCCAGTTCCGTGTATTTCGCGGGATTCGCGGCGAGGAGCAGGAGCGTGCCGTCCTCGGTCAGGATGAGGAGATTTTTCCCCACGACGACGGTCGAGGCGTAATCTTTTTTGCCCGAGCCGAAACCGGGTTGGGACCATTTTATCTCGCCGGTTTTCGCGTCGGCGCAGATGAAATCCTTCGTCGGTCCCTGACAGTAAACGTGGCCGTCCACGTAGCCGGGCGTGGCGATGTTGATGGCGAGTTTCTTGTTGCTCCACTCCTCGGTCGCCGTCCAGCCGCCGGGGCTTTGGCTGATTTTGAACGCGACCATGCCAATCGTGAACGAGTTGATCACCACGTGATCGCCAATGATGACGGGGCTGCCGGTGTGCCGCTTGGCTCCCGTCTTCACAGGCACGCGCCAGAGTTGTTTGCCCGACTTGCGATCCGTGCCGGTGAGGGCGTCGGCGTTGAGATGCACGATCTGGCGCACGCCGCCGATGTCGGCGACGAGCACGGCGGAGTAGGCGGCCTCGTCGGCGCCGGATTTCCAGAGGACTTTGCCCGTGAGCTTGTCGCACGCGACGAGCGTCGCGCCGCTGGTGGCGCCGACGGGGATGATGACCGCATCGCCATCGACGAGGGGCGAGCCGTTGTTGCCGCGGCGCGTGGCGGTGCCGGCCTTGGCGTTCGAGCCGAGATAGGGCGTGCCGTAGTCCTTGTCGAAACTCAGGCCCCAAACGGTTTTGCCGTCCTTCAAACTCAGGCAGCGGAATTCGCCGCTCATGGATTGCACGTACACGAAATCGCCATCGAGGCACGCCGTCGCGCGCGGGCCTTTGCCGAATTCGTCGCCGACGGCGGCGGCGTAGGCGGTCTTCCAAATCTCCCTGCCGGTTTTGGCCTCGAGCAAATGCGCGAATTCATCTTTGCCGTCGGTGTCGTTGAAGAAGACTTTGCCGCCCGCGACAATCGGCGCGGAGAAGCCGCCGCCGGCGCTGACTTTCCACACGGGCTTCAGCTCCTTGGGCAGCGTGGTGAGTTTCAACGCGCCCGCGGGCAGCACGCAATCGCGCGTGGGGCCGTGCCATTGCGGCCAATCGGAAGTGGCGGCGACCGCGGCGTGCGCGGTGGCGATCAGGACGAGTGAGGAAGCGAGGCGGGAGACGATTTTCATGATGTGGTGCGGGTGTGAAGCGGGTCTGCGACGGGAGGACGGCGGGGATTGTTCAGGAAGAGAACCGGCAGAAAATAAGGACGCGCGTCGCGCCGGAAGATAGGAGCGCGGCCCTCCGGGCCGCAGCGGCTCCGTTGGCCCGGTGACGCTGGATAGTCGAAGCGGCCAGACGGCAAATTGCCGCTGCGGGCGGGATGCCCGCGCTCCGGCGCAGGGACGGGAACTGAAGCAGCATGGAACGCCCCATGACAGTGAGCTACCACCCACCCTCGGCCAGCGCGGAAACGATTCGGCTGGCCATGTCGCTCGCGGCGAGGGGCACGACCTGGCGCTCGACATTCGAGAGATTCTGTCCGGCGCGAATGCTCGTGCGGCCCGAGAATTCCTTTTCCAACAGCACCTTGCCCGAGCCGCGTTCCGTCGCCGTCACGCGCGCGACCAGCCGCAGCGTGTAATCCTGCGCGGTCGCAATATCGTTCGGATTGAAGCTGATCGCCGAGCGCTCGAAGCGGATCAGCTCGCCCGTCAGCACCACGTCGCCGCTGCCCGCGGTGTCGAGCCGCAGCGTGCCGTCCTGCTGGATGCGTTTGCGAATCGCGCCGTTGACGGCCTCGACGAGGCGCGGCTCGGGCGTTTTGTTTTGGAAGAAATTCACCGTGATCGAACGCCCTCCCGCGACCGCCCCATTCGTCGGCCCCAGTTTGTAACCCGCGCAACCCGTCAGCGTGACGACCACGACGAGGACCAATGCCAGCGCGCCCGCGAGCG
>JAYVOY010000631.1:0-3256 GCA_043757645.1 Verrucomicrobiota bacterium | reverse complement strand
CTCACAACCCGCTCTTCGCCTCACCCTTCGGGATCGCGTCGAGAATGCGCTTGATGATCTGGTCCACCTTCACGCCCTCGGCCTCGGCGTTGAACGTCGGCACGATGCGGTGGCGCAGCACGGGAAACGCGAGCGCCTGAATGTCGTCGATCGTCACGTGGAAACGCCCGCGGAGAATCGCGCGGACTTTCCCGCCGAGAATCAACTGCTGGCACGCGCGCGGCCCCGGTCCCCACGCGATGAGTTCCTTCGCGAACGGCAGCGCGTCTGGTTCGTCGGGCCGGCTGCGGCGCACCAGATCGAGCACGAAATCCGTGACATGATCCGGCACCGGCACCTTGCGGACGATGCGTTGAATCTGGATGACCTCCTCGCCCGTGATCACCGGCTCGATGCGCGATTCGTAGGCGCTCGTGGTGCGGCGGATGATCTCGCGTTCCTCCTCGCGGTTCGGATAGGTCACCTTCACGTGGAACATGAAGCGATCCTTCTGCGCCTCGGGCAGCGGATACGTGCCCTCCTGCTCGACGGGATTTTGCGTCGCGAGCACGAAGAACGGCTCGTCGAGCCGGAACGTTTTTCCGCCCACGGTCACGCTGTGTTCCTGCATCGCCTCGAGCAGCGCGGCCTGCGTCTTGGGCGGGGAACGGTTGATTTCGTCCGCCAAAATCATCTGCGCGAAAATCGGTCCCTTGAGAAAAATCAACTGCCGCCGGCCCGTCGTGGGATCCTCCTGAATCACGTCCGTGCCCGTGATGTCCGCAGGCATCAGGTCCGGCGTGAACTGCACGCGGCGAAACGAGAAGTGCATCGCGTCGGACAGGCTCTTGATCATGAACGTCTTCGCGAGCCCCGGCACGCCCTCCAGCAAACAATGGCTGCGCGCGAAAATCGCGATGATGACCTGCTCGATGACCTCGTCCTGACCGACAATGTTCTTCGCGATTTCCGTCGTGATTTTCTCGTAAGCGCTCGTGAGCCGCTGCGCGAGTTTCACGTCGCTGAGCGCAAGCTCCGCGGGCGCGGCGGCGACGGCCACCGCCGCGGCGACCAGCGGCGGGGGCGCGGCAATCTCCGCGGAAATCGGCGGCGGCGCGGCGCGCGTCACCGCGGGCAAATCGCGTTCGGTGACCGTGTTGAGCTTGCCGCAGGAGCCGCAGCGCACCTCGGTGCCGATGATCGGATCCTCAATCGTCAGGTCTTGTTCGCAAAGCGGACATTTGACGGTGATGTTCATGCGCGCGCGGGAATTGAAAAAAAACGGGGACGAGCAATCACGGGGCGACCGGCTTCATCGTGAGCGGGTCGCGCAGCGGGACATCGACCACGCGATTGCCGGCGAGCGCGTCGAGTTTCACGGCGTGATCGGGATGGCCGAGGAGGATTTCCTTTTTCTGACCCACGACCGCGATGACGAGTTTCCCGGGCTGCAAATATTTCTGCGCGACGCGCTGGATGTCGGCCTTCGTCACTGCGGCGATTTTCGCGCGGTAATCTTTCCAGTAGTTCGACTCCGTCGCGAAACGGCCCGTGAGTTCGTCCTGCGCAAACGTCGCAGCCACCTGGCCCTTCGTTGAGAACGCCCGCGGGAAACTTTCGACCATCGACTTGAGCGTCGTCTGGAGTTCCTCGTCGGTCACGGGTTCCGCGCCGATGCGTTTCATTTCCTCGAGCACGATCGACGTGGCGTAGGCGACCGTGCGCGACTTCGACTGGAAGGCCGCGATGAAAATCAGCGGGTAATAAACGCCGCCGGGAAAACCCGACCCCGCCGAATACGCCAGGCCCTCATCCGAACGCACGCGGTTCATGATGCGCGACGTGAAACCGCCGCCGCCGAGGATGTCGTTCATCACCTGCGTCGCATAAAAATCGGGATCATCGCGGTGAATGCCCGGCAGCAAAATCGAGACGCGGCCCTGATTCACGTCCTTGTCCACGAGGTACAATCCGGGCTTGGCGAACTGCGTGTCCGCGGGCACGGGCGGGGATTTTTCGCCTGGATACGGCCAGTCGGCGAAAAGTTTTTCGAGCCGCGCGATCATCGCGTCGCGCTCGAAATCACCGTTCACCGCGACAATAAAATTGCCGGGGTGAAACCATTTTTTGTGAAACGCCTGCAGATCGGCGCGCGTGAGTGACTCGATGGACGCCGCAGTCGCGTGGCGGTTCACCCAGAAATTTTCGCCGTAGGAAAGGAAGCGCCGCTCGCGGACCTCGATCTCCGCCGAGTCGTCGTTGCGCTGCTTCATCGCCTGGAGAATCTGCTGTTTTCGCAGCGTGATTTTGTCCTCCTGAAACGCCGGCTCGGCGAGGACTTCGCGCAGCATTTGCAGGCCCTCGTCGAGATCCTTCGAGAGCAGATTCAGGCCCACGCTGCCCTGGTTGTCGCCGCTGCTCGAACCGAGATTGGCCGCCAGAAACGCCATGCGTTCCTCGAGCGCCTCGGCGTTCATGCTCTTGATCCCGCCGCGCGCGAGCAGGTAGCCGGTGAGTCCCGCGATGCCCTCCTTGCCGACGGGCTGGAGATAATCGCCGACGCGCACGAACACGGAAAGGTTGACGAGCGGCAGTTCGCGCGCCGGCACAACATAGGCAATCGGCCCGCTCTTGAGCGCGACGCGGAAGCTCGCCGGATCGGGCGGCTCGTACGCGAGCGGCGGGAACGTGAGCTTCTCGGGACGATCCGCGATGGCCTCGGCGGCGGACGCGACACTGGCGAACACGAGGGCTGTGAGGGCCGTCGTCACGACGCAAAAAAGCGCGCGGCGCGGGAAAACGGGAAACAGGCGGCGGTTCATTTCTTTTTCAGTTCTGCGAGACGTTCCTGAAGTTTCTTCCGGTAAATCGTGAGGAAGGGTTTGTTCTTGGCGTCGGCGGAGGCCATGCGTTCCTCGAGCTTCTTCAACTGCTCGGCGAGCTTCTCGGCATCCGTCTCCTTCGCCAGCCCCGCGACGATCTGGCGCACGACGGGCTTCTGCTCGGGCGTGAGGCCCGCGAACTCGTCCTCCGCCGCGCCGGGCTTGCCGGGCTTGCGCGTGTAAATGCCGACGGCGCGATTCTCCTTCGTGAAATATTCGCGCACGACGCGTTGAATGTCGGCGGGCGTGACGGCTTGAATTCTCGGCCCGGATTCATTGATCTCGCGCCAGTCGCCGCGGCCCTCGTATTGGATGAGCTGCATGAGAATCGGGTGGTTCGCGGAGAGTCGGCGATATTCGCCCGCGGCGAAATTGTTCTTCACCTTTTGCAATTC
>JAYVOY010000630.1:0-3257 GCA_043757645.1 Verrucomicrobiota bacterium | reverse complement strand
ACAAAATCCCCGCCTACGGTCGCGCCGGAATTCCCGAGGTCTGGATTGTGAACCTCAATGAACTGACCGTTGAAATTTATCGCGAGCCGAACTTCACGGGCTACGGCGGCAAAACCGTTTTGAGCGCGGGCGAGCAGGCCAAGCCGCTGGCGTTTCCCGACGCCGCCGTGGATGTCGCCGAATTGTTGAAACGCTGAACCTCTCCCGGCCGCGCGCCCGCCCCCTGTAGGAGTCGAGGTAACGAGACTCCAACTGCTTCCCCGCGGAAAACTCCCGCGGATTCCAAGCGACCGCCGATTGCATTCGTCATCTGCGGAAACCCCGGCGTGAGCCGAGTTTCCTTTGGGGTTTTCGCTTCGCGGCACGAAGCTGATCGCTGAATCGCAGATCGATTGCCGCGCGGAAAAAGTGCGAGCCTTCTCACGTCGGCTCCTACCAGGGGCTGCATCGGCACGCGCTTTTCAGCTTTCCAGAGTCCAGCGCGCTTGGCGCAAGACCGAGCGCGGCGAGCCTTTGAGGACTTCGTACCAAACCGTGACGAACGAGCCGTCCTCCAATTCCACCGTGCTCGGATAACCGAGATCACCGCCCGCGCCTCCGGGCGTGCGCTCCCAGAGTCTTACTTTGGAATTCGCGCTCAACCGATTTGACCGCTCAACTTTTCTTCCCGCCAGCGCGCGGTTTTGCGGTGGGCTGGGGCCGTTTGGCGAGGGCGGCGCGGATGATTTTGAGGACTTGTTTGCGCTCGTCGCCAGCGATGGGGAGACGCGGGGCGCGGACCCATTCGGTGCCGAGGCCGGTCTCCTGCATGCACAGTTTGATGTATTGGACGAAGTGCGTGTGGGTGTCGAGTTTCAGGAGCGGCTGGAACCAGCGGTAGAGCGCGCGGGCCTGATCCCATTCGCCGCGGCGGGTGAGTTCCCAGAGCAACTGATTCTCCGCCGGGAACGCGATGCCGGTGCCGGCCACCCAGCCGTCGATGCCCACGATCGCGCTCTCGAGGAGCAGGTCGTCCACGCCGGTGAAGATGGCGTAGCGATTGCCGACAACGTTGTGGAGTTCGGTGATGCGGCGGGTGTTGGAGGAACTTTCCTTGAGCGCGACGAGATTCTTCACGTCGGCGAGTTCGGCGAACAATTCGGGCGTGATGTCCACCGGATACGAGACGGGATTGTTGTAGAGCATCCACGGCAAACCCGTCGCGGCGGCAAGGGTGCGGAACCACGTGAGCGCCTCGCGCGTGTCGGCCTTGTAGATCATCGCGGGCATGACCATGAAGCCGTCCGCGCCGAGCTTCTCGCAGTCGCGCACGTAACGGCACGCGGCGCTGGTGCTGGTCTCGGCGACGCCGCTGAGGACGGGCACGCGGCCATTGGCGGTCTGCACGGCGAGTTCGATGACGCGGCGTTTCTCGTCAGGCTCAAGCGACTGATTTTCGCCGAGCGAACCGCACATAATGAGGCCGGTGACGCCGGAAGCGATGAGCGCCTCGACGTGGCGCGCGGTGCCGGGGAGATCGAGCGATTGATCTTTTTTGAGTTGCGTGGTGACTGCGGGGAAGACGCCGGACCAGGGGGAAGGCATGGGAATTATGAGGGTTGAATTATGAATTATGAAACGGGATGGAAAGTGCGGTGCGCGCGGGAGGAAAATCAAACCTAACTGCGGAGCGGGGCGGTCCAGACTTGCGGGGTCCAAGCGCCGGTTTGCCAGCGGTCGGTGGTTTGGTATTCGCGGATGACGAACTCGCTTTCGTGGGCCTCGACGTAGAAAAAGGCCTGGTCGTCGTTGTTGAAATGGCTGGCGTTGTCGGTGTTGAAAACGGAGAGGCCCTGCTTGGCGCGCGGGTTGAGGCCATCCCAGAGGAAGATGTTCCGGGTGTGAGTGTGGCCGTAAAAAATCGCGGCGATGTTGTAGCTCTTCAGCGACTCGTGGAAGCCGCGCACGTCGCAGGGATCCCACGTGCGTTTGAGGGCGGCGGCGTCATCGTCGAGGCAGGGGCCGGTGTTGCCGGCGATATCCACGTGGTGGGTGAGGACGATGGGGCGTCCGCTGACACCGACATTTTTGGCGAGGTCGCTGACGAGGAAGTCGAGGCTGTCGAGCGCGGCGAACCGGCGCTTGCGGGTGACGCGCGGGTTGGTGCCGACGATGATGCCGAGGTTGACGAAATGGACGTTGCCCCAATCCCACGAGTAATGGAGGCCGTTGGGGGAAATGTTTTTCACGCCGGGCCGCAGCGGGTTGCGCGCGGCGATGTTTTTGAGCACGAGGCCGCCGCCGTGGGGGCTGTCGTGGTTGCCGTGGATTTCGTACACGGGAAATTTCAGGCGGCCATCCTTGCCGTTGAGGCCGTATTCACGGGCGAAATTGGCCCACTCGGTTTCCTGCATCTGCGTGAAGCCGGGGCCGTTTTTGTCGCCGCTGTCGATGAGGTCGCCCGCGTGGATCACGCCCGCGGGCGCGGTGACGCTGCCCGCGCGGGCGGCGGCGGGAATCTCGGTGCCGGGGAGGCGGTTGAAGGTATCGACCAGCGCGGAGCAAACGGGGAGCGAACGCGGACTCATGCGCGCGGGGTCTTCCTTGTCCGCGAGAAAATGCGTGTCGCCGAGCACGAAGAAACTGAACTTGGGCGCGGCGGCGGCGCGCGCGCGCAGGCGCGGCAACGCCAGACTCGTGGCGGCGAGGGCGCCGGTGCGCAGGAAACTGCGGCGCGAGTGCAGGCCCAACGCGAACTCGGAAGAAGCAGTGGGGAGCGCACGCGGCTCGCGTGCTGGTTTGGGCGGCTCGCCCAAACCCTCGTGTTCCAGTTCATGCCCGCTGGTCGGCGCGGAAAAGTCAGTGGTACGAGGTTTTCGGCGGGCCGCCGAAAACTGCACGCCAGCGGCGTGCGCTCCCCGCGCGGCGGCGCTCCCCGCCGCGTCGTTTTTGAAGTTCGTGTTCATTTGTGGTGCATCATTTGTTCGATCTCGTCGGGTTCGATCGGAGTCGAGGCCATGAGATTAATCGGGCCGTGTTCGGTGACGATGATGTCATCCTCGAGGCGGACGGCAAAGCCTTCGTCGGGAATGTAAATGCCCGGCTCGACGGTGAGCACCCAGCCCGGCGCGAAGGGTTCCGTGATGAAGCCGACATCGTGGACATCGAGGCCGAGCGGATGGCCGAGGCCGTGCATGAAATACTTCCGGCAGGCTGGCGTTTCCTCGGTTTGTTTTTTTATGTCGGACTTTTTCAACAGGCCGAGCGCGAGGAGTTCG
>JAYVOY010000629.1:0-3260 GCA_043757645.1 Verrucomicrobiota bacterium | reverse complement strand
TTTATGAACTTTTTTGACAAGCTGAAATTTGACGCGAACGGGTTGATCCCCGCGATCATTCAGGAACACTCCACGGGCCGCGTGTTGATGCTGGCGTGGATGAACCGGGCGTCGCTGGAGAAAACGGTCGAGACGCGCAAGACGTGGTTCTGGAGCCGGTCGCGCCAGAAATATTGGATGAAGGGCGAGTCGAGCGGGCACGTGCAGGTGGTGAAGGATCTCGCGTTTGATTGCGATGGCGACACGGTGTTGATCCAGGTCGAGCAGACGGGCGCGGCGTGTCACGAGGGTTACCAGTCGTGTTTCTTCCGCTCGATCGAGGGCAAGGGCGAGGGGTTCCGCGTGACGGAACCGCAGCTCGAAACGCCGGAGCAAATGTACGGCAAGAAATGACGGGGGCCGGCGGCGGCGCGCTGGTGGCGTTTGTTTTTTTCACCGCCGCTGGGGCGTTAAATAATCCGCGTCGTTAATCCGCATCATGGAAGAGCTTGTTCCCTTTGGCGGCCGTGAATACTGGCTGTTCTTCGCGTTGCTGTTCGTCGGGCGCGGGCTGGATTTTTTGAGCACGTGGGTGGCGACGCCGAATCTGGTGCTGGAGGCGAATCCGATTGCGCGGCGGCTGGGGTGGAAATGGGGCGGGGTGGTGAACGTGGTGTTGTGCGTGGGGCTGGCGTTGTGGCCGCTGTCGGCGTTGATCGTGGTGACGACGAGCGTGCTGGTGGCGGCGCGGAATTTTCAATCGGCGTGGCTGATGCGGTCGATGGGCGAGGACGCGTATCGGGCGTGGATGACGGCGCGGGTGGAGGCGACGCCGTGGCGGTTGTTTTTGTTTTGTCTGGCGGGGCAGACGCTGCCGTTTCTGGCGGTGGGCGGGGCGTTGATGTACTGCAACGGCGACCGGCTCGTCCCGCTGGCGGTGGGGATGGGCAATGTGGCGTACGCGCTGGCGGTGGCGTTTTACACGGTGCTTTCCGTGTGGCGCCTGCGGCGGTTCATGGGCTAGAAAAGTGATTATGTATTTTCCGACGCAGGAAGAGTTTCTGGCGCTGGCGCAACGGGGGAATTTGATCCCGGTGACGCGGCGCATTCTGGCGGATTTCGAGACGCCGCTGTCGGCGTATCGGAAGATTCGCGGGCACGACGAATCGTTTCTCTTCGAGTCGGTCGAGGGCGGCGAGCATCTGGGGCGCTATTCGTTTGTGGGGTGCAGTCCGCGCGCGGTGATCAAGCAGACGGGCAATCGCGTGGAGGTGACGAGTCACGGGCGGGTGACGGAGGAATTTCAAATCGGTGGCGCGGCGGTGGCGGGCGGCGTGCCGGTGGTGCGCGATGGGCTGGAGGTGGTCGAACGCATGCTGGCGCGGTATCGCGCGGTGCCGGCGCCGGGGTTGCCGCGGTTCACGGGCGGGGCGGTGGGGTTTCTCGGCTACGAGTTCATTCACGACATTGAGCCGATTGTGCCGCGTCCCAAGCGCGATGATTTGCACACGCCGACGCTGTATTTCTTGATCGCGGATGAGTTGCTCATTTTTGATCGCGTGCAGCAGACGATCACAATTTTGGTGAACGCGGTGGTCGAGGAAGCCGCGAGTCCGGCGGAGGCTTACGAGAACGCGGTGGCGGAAGTCGAGCGGCTCGTCGCGCTGCTGGAACAGCCCACGGAGCACGTGCCGGTGACGCTGCCGCGCGAGACGCCGCCGGTGCCGTTCGAGTCGAATGTGGCGAAGGCGGACTTCGTGGCGAATGTGCTCAAGGCCAAGGAATACATCACCGCGGGGGACATCATCCAGGTCGTGGGTTCGCAGCGTTTCTCAACGCCGGTGAAGGCGTCGCCGCTGGATATTTACCGCGCGGCGCGGTCGATCAATCCCTCGCCGTATATGTTTTTGCTCGAGCTGGATGGCTTTTCACTCGTGGGTGCGTCGCCGGAAATTCACGTGCGGTGCGAGGATCGGTTGGTGGAAATCCGCCCCATCGCGGGGACGCGTCCGCGCGGCAAAACGCCCGAGGCGGATGTGGCGAATGAAAAGGAATTGCTCGCGGACCCGAAGGAGCGCGCGGAGCACGTGATGCTCGTCGATCTCGCGCGGAACGATCTCGGGCGCGTGTGCGATTACGGGAGCGTGCAGGTGAAGGACCTGATGACGATCGAGCGTTACAGCCACGTGATGCACATCGTGTCGCAGGTCGAGGGGCGTCTGGCGGCGGACAAGTCGCCGTATGATTTGATGCGCGCGACGTTTCCGGCGGGGACGTTGAGCGGCGCGCCGAAGATTCGCGCGATGCAGATCATCGCGGAACTGGAGGGCACGGCGCGCGGGCCGTATGGCGGGTGCGTGGGATATTTTTCGTTCAACGGCAATCTCGATTGTTGCATCACGATCCGCACGGCGTTGATCAAGGACGGTCAGGCGCACGTGCAGGCGGGCGGCGGCTGGGTGAATGATTCGGTGCCCGAGGCGGAGTTTCAAGAGACGGTGAACAAGTCCAAGGCGATGCTCAAGGCGGTGGCGATGGCGGAGAATTTTGGGGCCGGTGGGTGACGGGGGCCGCGAAAAAATCAGGCGCAAAACCAGGCAAAAAATGGGGGGGGCAAAAAATAAGACCGGAAATGGTTTTATTTTTTGCCCCTCATTTTTTGCCTGCTTGTTTTGTTTTTTGTTCGCGCGGGGTGCGTTCGCAAGACTTTGGCAAAGGAATTTGGGGCAGGGGAATGAAAACAAACGGAACTGGTTTCGCTGGCTCCGTTCCGTGCCGCAGTTTCGCCGGACGCGTTTGACGGAGCGCCGCCGTCGCGGCGGCTCACGGCGTAACCTGCCCGCGAGCCGGAAGTCCACGATTGGGCGTTGGCCGCGCCGTTGCTGGAACATTTTCAGGTGTCCGGCAATGCGCGCATCATTCCCATTTGGATGGTTTGAGCCGCTTGGAAGGCGGCGGTCCGACCGTCGCGCAGGCTCGCCTGAGCGCGGTCTTGTGCTCGCGGGGGCGGTTGTTATGGTCGCGCGCATGATTCCTTTTTCGCTTCGCAGTTTCTCGCGCGTCGGCTTGGCTTTGGCCGCCGGTTTTTCCCTCGTGCAACCCAATGTTTCGGCGCAGGCCATCAAGCCGGTGGCGCTGCGTTTGGTCGCCGAGGGCTACGTTTCGCCGCTCAATTTGATTCCGTTCACCGATGGCTCGGGCCGCGTGTTGATTGGCGATCAGATGGGCGTGGTGAAGCTGTTGTCGCGCGAGGGTCCGGCGAAGGTGTTCCTCGATTTGCG
>JAYVOY010000628.1:0-3269 GCA_043757645.1 Verrucomicrobiota bacterium | reverse complement strand
CGGCTGCCCCGCGCTTCCGAGCTTCACCCGTCCCGTCATCGTCCCGCGCAACGCCCGCGCGTCTCCGCCCGGCGCGAGACTCTGAATCGACGTCGCATCCGCATCGTGCAGCGGCCAGTACGCCGCCGGCTTGTCCGCCAGCATCATCTCCGCGTAGCGCGAATTCGGAGTCGCGCCCGACGCCACCTCCACGGCGACGCAAGCCACCGCCACCGCTGATAAAAAAATGCGCAATGTTTTCATGTTGCACCCGCCATTCCAACGGAGTGTGCGATCACGTTGACGCCTGCACACGCCGCTGACAATAGCCCATCCGGGGCGGGCGGGATGAAAAGGGGGGAGGCAGCGCAGACTGGGAAGTCCGCGCTACAATCCTTGTCGCGCTCACCCACTTTCAATCGCACCCCGGGGTGCAAACGGGCGGATTTGATGGGGTTAAAGCGTTCGATTCCAAAAATCGGCTTGCGGTTGACACAGCGAAAATGCTACGTACTCGGGGAAATATTTATGGCAGCCATTGGCAGATTTCAAAAGGGTGACGACATTTTCTACGCCAAGTTCGTGGACGGCGAGTTGTTTCGTCTCAACGGCGACGTGTTCGGTTCCCCGTCTTTCGACAAGAAGGCGACGCCACTGAAGGGCGTGAAGACGCTCGTGCCAGTCGTGCCGTCGAAAATCATCGCCGTCGGCCTGAACTATGCCGATCACGCGCGCGAATCGGGCAAGCCGCTGCCGAAGGAGCCGCTGTTTTGGTTCAAGGCCACGACCTCGCTCATTCCTGATGGCGCGAAGATTGAAATCCCCTTCGCCACCCATCGCACGGATTTCGAGGCGGAACTCGCGGTGGTCATTGGCCGGCGCGTCCGCAACGTGACGCCAGCGGCGGCGGCACGGTACATTTTCGGCTACACCTCGGCCCAGGACATCAGTGACCGCACGATTCAAAATGCCGAAAGCCAATGGGCGCGGGCGAAGAGTTTCGACACGTTCACGCCGCTCGGACCGTATGTGGAGACGAAGATCGACCCGCATGATTTGACGATCCAGTTGTTCCAGAACGGCCAGCTCCGGCAGAACTCGAACACGAGCCAGCTCATCTTCAATTGCTTCCACCTCGTGAGTTTCATCTCGACGAACATGACCCTGCTCCCCGGCGACATCATCGTGACGGGCACGCCCAGCGGCGTCGGGCCGATCGAGTCGGGTGACCGCCTTGAGGTGCGGATTCAGGGCCTCGCGCCGCTGGTCAACACCGTGAAGTAAGCACGGCGGCTTTCAACTTTCACCCACAACTTCCTCTCGAATAGCGGGCGCCTGCGGGCGCCTTCTTTCTTTTCCCCTCTAATTTTATGCGCTGGACCCAAACGCTGATTCCCACCCTCAAAGAAACCCCCGCCGACGCCGAGATCACGTCGCACAAACTGCTCCTGCGCGCGGGCCTCATCCGCAAGCTCACGGGCGGTTTGTACACCTTCCTGCCGCTGGGCCTGCGCGTGCTGCGCAAGATCGAGCAGATCGTGCGCGAGGAAATGGATCGCGCCGGCGCGCTCGAAGTGCTCATGCCCGCGCTGCAACCGCCGGAAATCTGGCAGCAAAGCGGCCGCTACGAAACCGCCGCCGACGTGCTCTACAAGGTCCGCGATCGCGCGCGCAAGGAGTGGGTGCTCGGGCCGACGCACGAGGAAGTTGTCACGTTGCTGGCCGCAGGCGAGATCAGTTCCTACCGGCAGATGCCGAAGAATTTTTACCAGATTCAGTTGAAGTTCCGGGATGAAATCCGGCCGCGCTTCGGCCTCATGCGCGCCAAGGAATTCATCATGAAGGACGCCTACAGTTTCGATGTGAGCGACGCCGCCGCGCAGGTGAGTTACCAGCGGATGTACGACGCCTACACGCGGATTTTTCAGCGCTGCGGCTTGCGGGCGTTTCCCGTCGAGGCGGATACCGGCGTGATCGGTGGGAAATTTTCGCACGAGTTCATGGTGCCGGCGGAGACGGGCGAGAACGACGTGGTGTACTGCGAGGCGTGCGGTTACGCGGCAAACATCGAGAAGGCCACGAGCGGCATCCCACGGACGGCGACGCGCGAAATCGGTGCGGCGGTGGAAAAATTTGCGACGCCCGGCGTGGTGACCATCGAGGCGTTGAGCAAGGCCCCCTACAGCGTGCCCGCCAATCGCCAGATCAAAACGCTCGTGTTCATCGCGGACAGCAAGCCGATGCTCGTGCTGCTGCGCGGGGACGATCAGTTGAACGAGAACAAACTCATCGCGATGACCGGCGCGGTGCAGGTGCGACCCGCGGATGTGAAAACGCCGGAGGACCTCGCGCATTTCACGACGCTCGGCGCGCTCCCCGGTTCGCTCGGCGCGGTGCGGAATGTTCCCGCGGGCTGGCAGGTGCTGGCCGACGAGCGTTTGCGCGGCGCGAACGACATGACGACCGGCGCGAACGAGGACGGCTTTCACCTGCGCAATGTTTCCCTCGAACGCGACCTTCAGGTTTCGCAGTGGTTCGATTTGCGGACCGTCACCGCGGGCGAGCCGTGCGGGAAATGCGCGAAGCCCTTGAAAATCCGGCGCGCGATCGAGGTCGGCCACGTCTTCAAACTCGGCACCAAATACAGCGAGAAGATGCACGCGTATTTCCTCGACGAGCAGGGCAAGTCCAATCCGTGCGTGATGGGCTGCTACGGCATCGGCGTCACGCGCACCTTGCAGGCGGTCATCGAGCAATCGAACGACAAGGACGGCATCGTGTGGCCGCTGTCCGTCGCGCCGTATCAGGTCTGCATCACGCCGCTCGGCGTCGCGCCCGGCAGTCCCGTGATGGCGCTCGCGGAAAAACTTTATGCGGAACTGACCGCGGCGGGCGTGGAGGTGATCCTCGATGATCGCGACGACCGGCCCGGCGTGAAGTTCAAGGACGCGGACCTCGTGGGTTTCCCGCTGCGCCTGGCCATCGGCGAGAAATCCCTGGCGAAGGGCGAAGTCGAGATCAAGCCGCGCAACGGGGCGGTGATCGGCATCAAGGCGGAGGACGCGGTGGCGCGGCTGCGCGAGCTGATTGCGGCAGGGAATGTGTGAGCGGATTGAGTTCGCCAATTTCACGACGCCCAACTCGACCGAGGCGCCCGCGATGCGCGGGGCTCCGCGGGCGTTTTGGAGGCTTCGGGCGCATCTGGACACTGCCCCCGCGAGTTTGCCGTGCCGGAGCGCGGCTGTGTGCGCAGCACCAGCCGCAGCAGGTTGCCCTGGCCCGGCGTCGGG
>JAYVOY010000627.1:0-3271 GCA_043757645.1 Verrucomicrobiota bacterium | reverse complement strand
GGAACGAGGTTTTCGGCGAGCCGCCGAAAACGGCACGCCAGCGGCGTGCGCTCCCCGCGCCGCTGCGCGGCGCGCAACGCCGACTTCGGAATTCGGGTTAAACCCGGCTCCGATGATTGGCGCAAATTTTCCGACTACGCCGCCGTGGATTCCGGGCGCATCCCCGACTACGTGCTAAAGCCGTAACCATGCGTTGGCGGAGCGCCGCCGTCTCGGCGGCTCACGGCGGGGGAAGTCCGGGCGGGCCATTCGCACAACCGCTTTTGGTTCCCCATGCAGTGACCATTTTGGGCTGTTGAAAATGCGCGCTTCCGCCCCGTTTGGACGGTGTGAGCCGCCGAGACGGCGGCGCTCCTACTGCATCGTTACGGCTCAGACGCTGGAAACTCCCCGAGTCCTCTTTCCCGGCGGCCGTCTCACCGGCTGAAGCCGGGACTCCCCACCCTGAATGTCCGCGTCGTGGGCGCACGTTGACGCGGAATCCGTTCCGGGGTATTACCCCGCCATGACTGCCACCACCAGTGACGAACGTCGGCGCGTGACCATGCCGCCGGACCTTGATCCCCGCTCGCCCGTCGTGATTGACACCGTGATTCCGGGCCGCGAATGGATCGTCCGCGTGCCCGAGAGCGGAAAGGCGGCCAGCTATTCGCGCGGCGAACTGAAGCGTGACGAGCATGGGTTCCTGCTGTGGAGCGGCGACCTCGGCGAGGACGCGGGGGCCGCCCTCTTGCGACACCGCGGGCACGACGATCGGGCGGCGGAATGAAAACCTACTTCGACAGCACGGTGCTCGTATCGCTGCTCAACGCCCACTCCCTTTTCCACACCGCTGCGAAGGCGTCCGTACTGGAGGCGGGGCAGGGAGCGTTCACCTCCTCGCACGCGTTGGCGGAAGTCTATCGCACCTTGACGACGATGAAGCTGGCCGTGCCCCCGCGCGCCGCCGCGCAGCTTCTCGCGGACCTCGGCAAGCGGATGCGCGTGGTGGACCTGCCCCGCGCCATCTACCGCTCCGCGCTCGCGGACGTGGCGCGACAAGGGCTGGCGGGAGCCATCATCTACGACGCGATCCATTGCCACGCCGCGCTTGCGGGCAAGGCCGAGGTGATCGTGACCCGGAACGCCAGCCACTTCCGACTCTTCGCCGGAACCACGCAGGTGCGGGAAATAACGTACTGAGGTCAGCGTCTCGCACGGCGCGGAAGGAAAAGACGACGCCGATGGCCCGAGTGGCAGGCGGTTACACATCGGGAGTGTCAGGATGCAGTGCGCTGGGGATCGGCAGATTACCGCGTTGCGCACCCGCGCTTTCTTGGGGGGGAAGCTTTACCTGCGGCTTTTCAGAACGCTCGGCAAATCACGGACCCCGTCCACGACCGCAAGGACTTCAACCTCTTCGCCTCTCGCTCGGTAAGTGACCAGGTAACGATTGAACCCGAGCACACCGAAGGAGCGCAGTCCGGCGGTGGAAAAACTACGGATGCGACCGATCAAAGGGTGCGTCAGCAGCAACTCAAACGTCGCATCCACCGCGGGGCCGAAACGCCCCGCCGCTCCGGCGTCGTGCCTCGCCTCCCGGATCAGGTCCACGTCCCCGAGGACACCAGCTTGGATCAGCAATTTCACTTTCCCAGAATGCGCTGGCGATCCTCCGCGGTGTAGCGTCGCGCTTTTTTCCGTCCGCGCGCCGCGAGGAGAGTGTCGAGATTTGGGAGGGCTTCCGCGTCGCTCAGTTCCGTCACTTCATTGACGGGCGAGAGCTTGACCAGTCGTCCGTTGTGCAAAATCGCCACCTCCTGCCCGCCGATCGCCGCCTCGCAGCATTTGCTCAGGTTCGCCCGGGCTTCGGTGATTGATAGCGTCTTCATAAAGACTCTGTATCGCAGCTAACGGGCCCCGACAAGCCAGGACAGCACCACGGTTTGCGCCGGCGGGACTGGCCCCATTCCGGCCGCTGGCAAAATGGTTTGCTGAACTCGGGATGGCGGCGGTTCTGCAACTCACCTCAAAACCCCGGCGCGTCGGACAGCCGGAACTCCCGATCCAAAAACGCCTTCTTTGCCCGGTCGTCATAGCCGACCGTCATCCAACGAACGCCGTCACGGAAGAGGATCATCACCTTCCCGTAGGCGCGATGTTCGGCCAACACCTTGGGCAGCTCGTCATCGCGCTGAAAATTCAACTTCGGGTCGGCCAGCAAGGCTCCATCCTCGGTTTTTCGGCCCGCGATTCCGATGACAAAATCGGGATAGAACCCGCGTCCGTCTGGCATGAGCACATTCACCGACCACGGCTGGCGCGGCTCGTTGCGATGCCACCACGTCACAAGGTTGTGCGGGTCACGGTCAAGCAGTTCGGCGAAAAGTTGCTCCCACGTATTGAGGCCGGGCGGCATCACACCATAAACATTGCGCGGCGATTTCGGGAGCGGCTCCGACCAAGATTGTTCGGCTGGCAAATCTTCCGCGCGTAGAATTTCCGCGTTCTTTGCGAGCGCGGCTTTTTGCGCCTCGTGTAGCAGTTCCGGGTGAGTCGCCAGAATCACGTCGAGAAAATTGGCGACTTTCTCCGGCTCATTCGCCTCGCTCATGGTTTCCTCACGCATCACCATTTCCAGCTTGCGGAGCAAAGCGCGCCGCAATTCGCGAGGATCGAAGGTTTTATTTTTGAGCAGGGCTTTCTCGGCTTCCTTGGCTGCCTGCGTCGGCGAGAGGTCGGCGGCGAAATTGAACTCCTGCTGAATCGTGTGCGCGAAAACATCCAGCGTCCGCTTCTCCACCGGGATTTTGCTTTTCATCGCCTCGAACAAATCGCGCGTCGAAATGATGAAGCGTTGCGCGCAGTCCTCTTCGGTCACTTCGTTTTGTGCGCAGACAACCTGCGTTTTGAAGAAGTGCGGCACTCCGGCGCGCAGTGGATAACGATGCGTTCCAATCGGCCCGACGACTCGCTCAGGTCTGGCGGTCTTGGATTCGCCTTGGCTCGGCGCATCGCTCTCGCTGCCGAAGAATGTGCCGAAGTCAAAATCCGTCGCGGGCACGAACTCAGGGACCATCGGTTTTCCCGCTCCATCTGTCTCGACACTTCCCGGCTGCGGAATTCCTTCGCTCTCCAAGCCGAAGAATGCAATTTGGCCTGACTTGTCCACTTCACTAACGCCGCCCGCACTGCCCAAGTATTCGCCGAGTCGAATCGCCACGGTCGCCGTGCTCGCCTTCGCGTATTCCGTCTGAATCGCGTTCATCTTTTGACCGGCAATGTCGAGGCC
>JAYVOY010000626.1:0-3274 GCA_043757645.1 Verrucomicrobiota bacterium | reverse complement strand
AGGCTGGGGATCGCGGCGACGCTTTCCCAACCGCAGAGCCGGCGCAGCGTGGGCCGGGACCGGAGCGACTCGACCCGCGCCTCGCGGGTGGGGAATTGATAGACTTCCTTGGCGATGCAGGCGTGGATCATCCCCACCCGGGCGTGAGGCGGACAGCCGACGCCCTTCCAGTCGTAGCGGGGCAGGAGCGGCCCCAAGGGCAGGAGCGCGACGACTGGGACAAACTGGCGGTCCTTAGCGCCGAGGTCGCCGACTTCCTCCAACCAGAGCGGGAAGAGTTGGCGTTGCAGATGTTGCCAGAGATCGTGCAGGGCGGTCGTCATGCAGATCGGATCGCAACCCGCCGGAAACGTTCAAAGAAATTCCCAAGAAGTTCGGGTTTTGCAATCGCCTCGGGAGTATAGCAAGATTAGAAAATGGGGAGATCGAGCATTTGAAGATCTGAAAAATTGCCGGAAAAAATAGTTATGAAAACCATTTACCTACTCCAACATACGCGGGTCGGTTGTGGTATGTTCGAGGATGTCAAAGTCATCGGAGTTTTTTCTTCATTGCAAGCCTGCGAAGAGGTGATCGAGAAGTTGCGGCTCCAACCAGGGTTTCGGGACCATCCGAACGGATTCTCGATCGACAAGCTTGAATTAGATAGTTTTTCTTGGAAAGAAGGATTCGGAACGGAGTGATGCACTCTGATCTACACGACTGCGACTGAGACGTCGAAATGGCAAATGAAACCGACACCGCCAACCAGCGCACCCGCCGCACCGATGCCGCCGGCTCCTACTGGGTCTATCAATACGACCTCCTCGGCCAGGTAACTTCGGGCAAACACTACTGGGCCGACGGCACGCCCGTCGCCGGGCAGCAGTTCGAGTATGGCTTTGATGACATTGGCAACCTCCAGTCCGCCGCCCACGGTGGCAACGCCTCAGGTTCCAACCTCCGCATCGAAACCTATACCGCGAACGCCTTGAACCAATACACCCAGCGCACCGTCCCCGGCTTCGCCGAAGTCCAGGGCCGCGCCAGCGCCGACGCCACGGTGACCGTCAACCTCCAACCCACCCTCCGCCAAGGCACCTACTGGCGCAGTGAACTCGCCGTGGATAATGGCCTAAGTCCCGTGCTGCTTGGCCTCACCAACGTCGCCGTCTTGCGTGGCGCGGGCGCGGCTGGCACGGACTTAGTGGCCAGCAACACCGGCAGCCGCTTCCTGCCCCAAACCCCCGAGACCTATCTCCACGACGCCGATGGCAACCTCACCCGCGACGGCCGCTGGACCAACTACTGGGATGGAGAGAATAGATTGATCCGCACCGAGTCCCTCGAAGTTGAGCCTTCCCTTCATAATTCATCCCTCATAATTCATAATTCCCGAGTCCGCCAAGACTGGATGTTCCTCCCCGATGACCGCTGGTCCCAACGCATTATCTACTCTTGGATAGATAACGACTGGGTAGCTCAAGCCACCAACCGTTTCCTCTGGGACGACAAAGTCCTCCTCGCCGTCCTGAACGGAAACAACCAACCCGAACAAACCTACCTCCGCGGCTCCGACCTCAGCGGCACGCCGCAAGGCGCGGGCGGCGGCGGCGGTCTGCTGGCCGTCTCTCAACCCTCAACTCACTTCGTTGCTTTTGATGGGAATGGAAACGTCAGCGCGCTGATGAACGCCGACACCGGCACCGAGAGTGCCCGCTACGACTACGACCCCTTCGGCAACACCCTGCGCGCCACCGGCCCCGCCGCCGTCTGGAAATACCACGCCCTCTACCTCCAAGGCGACCACCCCTTCGGCCAATGGAGCGACATGGCGACTATTGCCGTGCAGGGCTAACCCCCTCGGCAAGCCATGCTAAACCCGAACTCTGAAGCAGCGAGTGCGAGCCGCGCAGCGGCGCGGGGAGCGCACGCCGCTGGCGTGCCGTTTTCGGCGGCCCGCCGAAAACCTCGTTCCACTCACTTTTTTTGCGCGGAGAAGAAAGTTAGATCTGGGACACGACGGTTTGGGCGGGCCGCCCAAACCGGCACGCGGGCCGCGTGCGCTCCCCATTCTCATCTCGGAGACCGGACTAAACCTAAGGAAGCGCTGATTTAATCCATCTGACATTTGGATTCGTGGCAAAACGCCTGATAATCAAGTGGCAAAAACTGAAAGCTGGCCTTTATTCAGCGTTTCCTTAATGCCTTTCGGGAATTCCCGGTGGCGCAGCGGGGCGGAAGTCCCGCAGGGACGACCGGTAATAGCCCAGCGTTTCAACGCTGGGCGGGCCGTGACGGGTGGAGCGAGTCCCGCAGGGACGGCAGAAAAAACGGCGGGCAGTGGGTGCTGGGTGCTTTCGTCCCTCCGGGACTCCCGCGCGTTGGCCCGCCCAACCCCGCGTTGAAACGCGGGGCTACTTTCCCTCAGTCCCTCCGGGACAAAGCCAGCGAATTCCCGAAAAGGCATCCACAATCATCCCACAGAGCTGGCAAGAGCGGGCTGAACCCGACGGTTTCGTGGAAACGCACGGGGGTGTTTCAAAGTGTCGTTGAGAAGTTTTAAGCCCTCCCAAGGTTCTCAGCCTGCAGGCGCAGACGGTCGCAGGACTCGTTGAGGCCGACGGCGTGGGTGAACTGGGCGAAGAGCAGGCTCACGACGTGACTCCACGGCAAGCAGGTGCGGGATTTTTTCTGGGCGCCGGTATCGCGGGCCAGTTGCGGCACGAGGTGCGCCGGAATGAGATTGCAGAGCTGGCGGAAGATGGAGAGCTTGGAGCGGGTTGGCGTGGGCTTGGTTTGCTTTTTCATCCCTGCCTTGTGGCAGGAAAACTCCACCCCGCGCCGACTTTTTTTCATCCCACCATGGGATGGCTGTGAACCCACTCCCTAAAAAAACTCCCATGACCACCGCCCGCGCCGCTGTTCTCGAATCTTTCAAAGCCCCGCTCCAACTCCGCGAATACGCGCTGCCCGCGCGGCCCGAACCCGGCGCGGTGCTGGTGCGCACCGAGATGGCGGGCATCTGCGGCACCGACGTGCATCTGTGGAAGGGCGAACTGCCCATCGCGCTGCCCGTCATTCTCGGCCATGAAACCGTGGGCCGCATCGAGCAACTCGGCGACGGCGTGGAAACCGATTGGAACGGCGACGCGCTGAAAATCGGCGACCGCGTGACGTGGAACTCCGCGACGTCCTGCGGCAAATGCTACTACTGCGCGCAGAAGCGCCAGCCCACCCGCTGCCCGCATCGCCGCGCCTACGGCATCGGCCATCGCTGCGACCAGACGCCGCA
>JAYVOY010000625.1:0-3278 GCA_043757645.1 Verrucomicrobiota bacterium | reverse complement strand
CGACGGATGGCGCGGCGGCGGCGGGCGTTGGTGGCGGCGGGCCATTTGTTGCGGAGAGTTCTAACGTTGCGACGAAAGCAGGGGAAACGGAAAACCGGCGCGCGAGCTTTCCGCTTGTTTGCGGCGGGGGGTGCGCCTTAGCGTCCGCGTCCTTGCACCGCCACTGTTTCCATTATGAGTGAAGAGCACCAGCCGACCTCGGTAAACCGTTCCGCACCGTCCACCACGGACACGGCCGTCACCGATGGCGATGTCGCGGCCATCGGGCAGTTGCGTGAGTTGTACGACGTGCTGCGCAAGGAGGTGGCGAAGGTCATCATCGGGCAGGATCAGGTGATCGAGCAGTTGTTGATCGCGATTTTGTCGCGTGGGCACGCGCTGCTGATGGGGGTGCCGGGCCTGGCGAAAACCACGATGGTTCACGCGCTGGCGGAGGTGATGTCGCTCCAGTTCAACCGCATTCAGTTCACGCCGGATTTGATGCCGTCGGACATCACGGGCACGGATATTTTGCAGGAGACGGAGCAACCGGGGCGGCGGGCGTTCGTGTTCGTGAAGGGGCCGATCTTTGCGAACATCGTGCTGGCGGATGAAATCAACCGCACGCCGCCGAAGACGCAGTCGGCGCTGCTCGAGGCGATGCAGGAACACAAGGTGACAGCGGCCGGGAAGGTGTTCAATTTGCCGCTGCCGTTCTTCGTGCTCGCGACGCAAAATCCCATCGAACAGGAGGGCACGTATTCGCTGCCCGAGGCGCAGTTGGATCGCTTCATGTTTTTCATCCACGTCAATTACCCAAGCCTCGAGGAGGAGCGGCGGATCGCGCGCGCGACCACGGGTGGAGCCGCGCCGGCCTTGGCGAAATTGATTTCCGGAGAACAGGTCACGGCGTATCAGCAGCTCATCCAACGGGTGCCGGTGCCGGATCATGTGTACGACACGGCGGTGGATTTGGTGCGGATGACGCGGCCGAATTCGGGCGACGCGCCGGCGTGGATCAAGAAGTGGGTGACGTGGGGCGCGGGGCCGCGGGCGGTGCAGTATTTGATTCGCGGCGCGAAGGCGCACGCGGTGTTGCACGGGAGTTTTCTGGTGCGGATGGAGGACGTGGAGGCGGTGGCGCTGCCGGTGTTGACGCACCGCATTCTCACGAATTTCCAGGCGCAGGCCGAGGGCATGACGAGTCCGAAAATCGTCGAGCGTTTGCTGGCCGAGTTGCGCGGAGGAACCCAGGCGCGTGGCTGAAATCGCCAGTCCGAATTTTCTCGATCCGCTGGTGCTGGCGCGGTTGCAGCACCTGCCGCTGGTGACGCGTTTCGCGATGGAGGGCGGCATCTCGGGGCATCACAAAAGCCCGCATCGCGGCTCGAGCGTGGAGTTCGCCGAGTATCGGAACTACGCGCCGGGCGACGATATTCGGCGGTTGGACTGGCGCGTGTTCGGGCGCACGGACCGGTTTTTCATGAAGGAGTTCGAGGCCGACACGAATCTGCGGTGCTACCTCGTGGTGGATGTGAGCGCGTCGATGGGCTTCACGGGCAAACAAGGGAGCAAGTTCGAGTACGCGCGAAAACTCGCGGGGACGCTGGGTTATCTCGCGGTGCAACAGGGCGACGCGGCGGGCTTGTATTGCGCGGGGGAGACGCCGCCGATCGAATTGCCGCCGCGGCGGAATCCCGCGCATTTGCAGGAGATTTTCCAAACGCTCGGGCGCGTCACGCCCGCGGGGCCGACGGTGCTGACGCCGAGGTTGCACGAACTGGCGGAGAAAATTCGGCGGCGCGCGCTGGTGATTGTGGTCTCGGATTTTTTCTGCCCGATTGAACCGCTGCTCGCGGCGTTTCAGCATCTGCGTTTTCAAAAGCACGACTTGGCGGTCTTTCAATTGCTGGACCGGATGGAGAGCGATTTCAAATTTGACCGGCCGGTGCGGTTCGTGGATTTGGAGAGTCCGTTCAGCATGGTGACGGAGCCGGCCGTGGTGCGGGACGCGTATCTGCGCGAGTTCAACCGGCACCGCGAGCGGCTGCGCGGCGGGTGTCTCGAATACAACGCGGACTACGCGCAGGTGCTCACGGACGAGGATTATGAGCCGGTGCTGGCGCGCTTCCTGACGGAGCGGGCGCAGGGGGCGGTGGGGGGCGGGCGGTAAAAGGAAGCTCAAAGAACCAAGCCCAAAGCTCAAGGGAAGAACCAAGGAGCAAGGTGCCGGCAATTTGCCACGGCGTCGGGGTGCTTGATCCTTGGAGCGTGGGGCTTGGAGTTTCCCTGGAACTTTGAGCTTGGGATTTTGAGCTTCATGCCACCGCCTACACCTGTTTCACCGTGCCCCAATAGACATCGAGGCGTTTGGCGAGGAAGAGTTTCACGGCGCGGAGGAGGACGCGGGCTTCGAGGCGCTGGCCGGCGGTGGTGATTTCCTTGAGCGTCGCGCCGGGACGAAGGTTGAAGCTGCCCTGCGCGATGATCGGGCCTTCATCGAGGTGCATGCTGACGAAGTGGGCGGTGACGCCGGCGATTTTGACGCCGTGTTCGTGGGCTTGGCGGTAGGCTTGCGCGCCGGGGAAACTCGGGAGCAGCGACGGGTGGATGTTGATGATCTTGTTTTTGTAACGCCACACGAAGTTCGGGGAGAGAATCTTCATGAAGCGCGCAAGGACGATGAAGTCGGCCTCGTGTGCCTCGAGCAGCTGGAGGGCGCGGGTCTCGGCGGGGTCGCGTTCGAGCCACGGGACGTGCGCGAAGGGAAGTTGGTGGCGGCGGGCGAGGGGTTCGAGGTCGGTGTGGTTCGAGAGGATGAGGACGGGTTCGGCGCGGGTGAGCTGGCGGGCGCGATGCGCGGCAAGGAGGGCCTCGAGACAATGCGTTTCGCGCGTGACGAAAATGGCCATCCGCTGGCGGCGGTGGGGTTCGGTGAAACGGATTTTGATCTCCATCGCGAGACTGCGCGCGAGGGCGTCAAGGCCGGCGACGACGGCGTCGCGGTGGCGGTCGCGTCCGCGCCACGAGGCCTGGAGGGTCATGCTGAACTGGCCGCGGGTGACTTGTTCCTCGAGGCCCTCGATGTTCGCCTTTTGCTCGAAGAGAAAACTGGTGACGCGGGCGATGACGCCCGTCTTGTCGCGGCCGATGACCGTGAGGGTGGCGAAGTGTTTCATGCGCGCCGAACGGTAGCGGAGGGAATGACGAATGACGAAATCCACCCGCGGCCCGAGAGGGCGCGATTTGACACTGCCCCCCAAATCCCACTCCGGAGTTCAAGTGGAATTTCACCGCCA
>JAYVOY010000624.1:0-3280 GCA_043757645.1 Verrucomicrobiota bacterium | reverse complement strand
TTCACCTGCCAGCGCGCGGATTTCGAGCTGTGCATTGTGCCCGCCGAAGGGGGTGTCGCCACAACGGTGACAACAGGCGAAGACCCCTCGTGGGCGCCTAATTCCCGCACGGTCATCTTCACCCGGCGGAAAAATGGGCGCCGTTTTTTGTCTTTGCTTGACGTGGGCACCAAACACGTCAAGGATGTCGCGCAACTTTCGGGAAACTGTTCCCAGCCGAGTTGGGCCAAATAGCAAAACCCCGGTAAATTTTTGTCACAAATGAAACGTTTTGATCTGCTGAAAATCCTGTTGGTGGCGCTGGTTGTCACCGTCGCGACCACTGGCTGCCGGAGCCGCACCAAAGGCCTGACGCTCATTCCCGGAAGCGGGATCACCAAGGAGGACACCGGACCCAAGCCGATCTACACACCCAAAAACGACGTTTTTACCCCGCCGATCATCAGGACCGCGCCGCCGCCACCGATCGGCGACGGTGGGAGGTTTCCGACGTCGCCGCCGCCGCATATTGGGAATCTTCCGCCCGAGGGCAATCCGCCTCCGGCGTTTCCACCGGGCATAGGCGGGTTGCCTGAACGCGAGCCTTTCGACGGCATCAAGGATGCCGAGGTGTTGAAGAACAACACGGTTTTTTTCGATTACGACAGTTCTGTGATCAAGGACAAGGAACGCGGCAAGATTGAGGGCGTCGCGGCGTTTTTGAAAACTTCCGCGACCAACAAGCTGCTGGTCGAGGGTCACTGCGACGAGCGCGGCACCGAGGAATACAATCGTGCGTTGGGTGAGCGCCGGGCACTGGCGGTGCGCGAGTACCTGATCCGTTTGGGGATTTCTGGCACGCGCATCCGGACCATCAGCTACGGCTTCGACAAGCCGTTGAATCCCGCTCACAACGAGGCGGCGTGGTCGAAAAACCGGCGCGGCGTGTTCATCGTCCTGATGCCCAAGCCCTGATTTTGGGCGCGCGGGAGATGCCCCTTTACTTGCCTCCGACCGAGGCTTAACGTCAGTCACCATGAGCAACAATCCTCAAGTTTTGGCGGCATTTATCGGCGGGTGGGAATTCGTTCTCATCCTCGCGGTGGTGATGATTTTATTTGGCGCGAAGAAGCTGCCCGAGTTGGCCCGCGGTTTGGGGCAGGGCATCAAGGAATTCAAGAAAGCCTCGGTGGATGACCAGCTTCCGCGGGCTTAATTCCAAAAGGGTAATCCTATGACAACAATTTTTGCATCCTTCATCGGTGGTTGGGAGATGGTCTTGATCTTGGCCGTGGTGCTGATTTTGTTCGGGGCCAAGAAACTGCCCGAGCTGGCCAAGGGCTTGGGTCAGGGGATCAAGGAATTCAAGAAGGCTTCGACAGACATCACCTCGGAATTGCACCGGGCCATTGACGAACCCGTGGCCCCGCCCCCGCCGCGTCCGCCCCCGCCGCGTCCCGAACCTGTTGCGAATGCCGTGGCTGATCCGCACAAGCCGGATTCGAGCACCAAGGCTTGATCGGTCGCGCGTCTTGCCATGGCCAATGAGCCCGAGGAGGCGAAGGTAGATCGTCGCCTTCTACAGGAGCCAGAGGCCGCCTCGCCAGCCGTTGTCGCCCCCAACTCGCCTTCCGTTTTTCCGACTCTTTCGCCCGCGCCAACCGTTTCGTCCGCGATCGCCCCCAGTGTCGTGGCAGATTTGCCCGCCGGGGTGTCCGCGCTGAAAACCGATTCCTCGGCGTCACCGGGTGCTTCCGAAATCCCCGCTTCGAATCAGGCTCTGTTGCCCGCGGTGACGCCCGCGAGTGGCACCCCCGCCATCGAGCCGGTCATCGATCCCGCGCACAATCCCGCCTACAATGCGGCGCCCGATCCCGATCCTTACCACGACCATTATCACGATTACGACCACCAGTATCATCAGGAGCCTTCGCATCATCACGACGATTCTCACCAGCCCGCCTACGTTCCTCCAGCGCCGCCAGAAGAACCGGTGAGCGTTTCGGATGACGATGGCGAAGGCGGTCCGGTCAAGCCGTTCCTCGAACACTTGGAAGACTTCCGCTGGTTGCTCATCAAGTGTGTCGTCGCCACGCTGGTTGGCATGGTGATTTGCCTGGCGGCGGGCGATCACCTCATGGAGATCATCAAGCTGCCGCTCAACAAATCCGCCGAGAAAAACGACCGGGATTTTACCAAGCAGTTGCTGATCGTGATGACTGGCACCAACATGATCGGCAAATTCGAGCCGCCGCCGGAGATGGCCAGCGTCTTGGATCTGGGGACCAATCGCCGCGTCGTGGTCGAACTGGCCCCGGTGAGAATTGGGAGCAACGCGTTCCTCGCGTTTGTCCCGAGCACCAACACCGCGGCGGCCTTCAAGCCGGCGGCGCACGCGCTGCTCAATCTGACACCCGCGGGCGGTTTCATGGTGGCCTTCCAGCTCGCGATCTACGGCGGCATCGTGCTCGCATCGCCGTTTCTGATTTTCTTCATCGGCCAATTCCTGCTGCCGGCGCTCAAGCTGAACGAAAAGCATTATTTGCTGCGCGGCTTTATTGTCGGCGTTTTGCTTTTTCTGAGCGGCGTGACGTTCTGTTATTTCAAATTGATGCCGGTCGCGCTGGATGCCTCGGCAAAATATTCGCAGTGGCTCGGCATTTCCGCGGATCAATGGACGGCGGAGAATTACATCGCCTTTGTCTGCAAATTCATGCTGGGCATGGGGCTGGGCTTCGAATTGCCCGTCGTGATTCTCGTGCTCGTGAAGTTGGGCGTGCTCAACTACCGCATGCTCGCGGGTTTCCGCCGCTATATGATCGTGATCAATCTCGTGCTCGGCGCGGTGCTCACGACGCCGGAGGTGCTCACGCAGATCATGATGGCCATCCCGCTGCAAATTCTGTACGAGATTACCGTGTGGATTGCCTGGTATTGGGAATGGCGCGAGCGGAAGCGCGCGGAAAAAGCCGGCGCGAAATAAGGCTGAACTCCGCAGTGGAATCCGGGGAGGGCGCCCGCCTCGGGCGCGGGGAAATCCCCACGGTTCAGAAACCTCTGCGGTGGCAAATCCTCGGCGGGTTCGGCGCAACCCCCGGCGCCGAATCGCAGCCAGGCGGCGGCTTCCCCCATTCTCATTTCGGACCTCGGGATCATCGCGTGTTGGGCCGGGAATTGGGGCGAAAGTTTTCGGACGGAAAATTGGGAAGGAAAAAGCGCGCTTGGGGAATATGGAAATGATTTGGGAACGCGGGGTGGTGGTGGCGCACACGGAGTTGCTCGCGCGCAGTTTGCGGCGCTG
>JAYVOY010000623.1:0-3283 GCA_043757645.1 Verrucomicrobiota bacterium | reverse complement strand
TTGGCCAGCCCTTCCGACTCCCTGGAGGATCGATCCCGGAAATTTTGCGCCAAAAAATCCTGCCTTCCAGTCGCCTATGAAATGTTCAGGTTAGGCGGCGAGGCGTCCACGCGCACCAAGCCCCCCGAAAACTCGCCCGCGCCCCGCAAGAGCGGACGCCCCGCCGCCTGAAGGCGGGACTCCGTACCCAGTGTTTCCGCGCCCCGCACATTCGCGCCTTCGCCCCGCGCCTTCGCCCGCGTTCGGGAATTGCCAAACGAAACGCCCTCCCCTTACTGTCCCGCGCACCGCTGGGGAAAACCTCCCGTCGCGCCACTAATGTCGGAATACAAAGTCCAGTTCGAGGTCTTCGAAGGACCGCTCGATTTGCTCCTCTACCTTGTCAAAAAGGAGGAGGTGGACATTTACGACATCAACATCACCAAGATCGCGACCGAGTTCATCCGGCACATCGAATTGATGCGCCAGCTTGATCTCGACGTTGCCGGCGAGTTCCTCGTGATGGCCGCAACGCTCATGTACATCAAGAGCCGCGAACTCCTCCCCGTCGATCTCCAGGTCGATGCCACCGAAGAAGAGGACGACACCGAAGACCCGCGCTGGGAACTCATCCGCCGCCTCGTCGAGTACAAGAAATTCAAGGACGTCGCCGCGCGCTTGCAGGAGCGCGAGACGCTTCAGGAAAACACCTACGCGCGCCAGCCCGGCAAACCACAAATCGTCGCGACCACCGCGCCCAAACTCGTCGTCTCGATCTTCGACCTGATCAACGCCGTCAACGCGATCCTCAAGCGCTTCAACGCCCAGGAAACGCGCGACATTTTTCAGGACAAATGGACCGTCAGCGAAAAAATCGAACTGCTCCTCCGCACCCTCAGCGAACGCACCACCATCAAGTTCTCCGAGCTGTTCGCCGACGCCACCAGCCGCACCGAGGTCGTCGTCACGTTCCTCGCGATGCTCGAATTGATCCGCCTCAAACAACTCCTCATCACGCAGCCCGAGCCGTTCGACGAAATCCAAATCGTCCGCGCCCCCAGCGCCGTCACTCCGACCCCGCTCGAAGTGCTCGCCGAAGCCGTCGCCGCCGCGGCCACTGAAACCGCCGCCGCCCCCGCCGCCGAAAACCCGCCCGCCACCTGACGCATGGAACTCAAATTCATCCTTGAATCGCTGCTCTTTTCCGCGCAAAAGCCCCTCAGCCCGCGCGAGCTTCGCGACCTGCTCAACGCCGCCGCCGAGCAGTCCGAAGACCCCGCCGTCAAGGGTTTCAAAAAATTGAAGGAGGAGGAAATCACCGCCGCCCTCGAGCCACTCGCCAAGGACCACGAGGCCGCCAAACGCAGCTACCGCCTCACCTGCGTCGCGGGCGCGTGGCTCTTCGCGAGCCAGCCGGAATTCGCGCCGTGGATCAAAGTTCTCGTTGGCGAAAAAGCCCGCCCCAGCCGCCTCTCGCAGCCCGCGCTGGAAACCCTCGCGATCGTCGCCTATCGCCAGCCGCTCACGCGCGCCGAGATCGAGCAAATCCGCGGCGTCGCCGTCGATGGCGTGATGCAAACCCTCGTCGAGCGCGGCCTCGTCGAGCAGGTCGGCCGCGCCGATGCGCCGGGTCGCCCCGGCACTTACGGCACCACGCCGCAGTTCCTCGAATACTTCGGCCTCGCCAGTTTGAATGATCTTCCCGCCGCCGACGAACTCCGCCGCATCCCGTTGAAACAGCCGGAAACCCTCGTCACCGCCGACGCGGACGCCGCGCAAACGCCGAAGGAGGAAGTCACCCTCGAGGCCGCCGAAGCCCCGCCCGGCCTTGCCACCACGCCCGATCTCGGCCTGACGACGCCCGCCGCACCGCCCGCGAATCCGGAAAATCCCCCCACCCAAAACTGACGGATGAACCTCTCCGAACACCGCCAGGAAATCGACCGCATCGATGCGCAGATCGTCAAGCTGCTCAACGAACGCACCCGCCACGTCCTCGGCATCGGCGAAATCAAGCGCCAGGACGGCGAGGAAATTTACGCGCCGCACCGCGAGCGCCAGGTCCTCGACCGCATCTGCAAACTCAACGCCGGCCCGATCACCAACGATTCCATCCGCGCCATTTACCGCGAGATCATGTCCAGCGCCCTCGCGCTCGAGAAGCCGATGACCATCGCGTATCTCGGCCCCGAGGCCACCTTCACGCATCAGGCCGCGCTGCAACGCTTCGGTTCGAGCCTCCGTTACGCCTCGCAAAAAACCATCGCGGAAGTGTTCAACGAAGTTTCCAAAAGCCGCGCCGATTACGGCGTCGTGCCCGTCGAGAATTCCACCGAGGGCGTCGTCACCCACACGCTCGACATGTTCGTGGACAGCGACCTGAAAATCGTCGCGCAAATTGTCCTGCCCATTTCCCACTGCCTCCTCAGCAAAGCCCCGCGGCCGCGCATCAAAAAACTCTACGTCCACCCGCAAACGCTCGCGCAATGCCGCGGCTGGGTGCAGAAAAATTTCCCGAACGCCGAACTCATCGAGACCTCGAGCAACGCCCGCTCCGCGGAACTCGCCGCCGTCGAAAAAGATTCCGCCGCCATCGCCGGTCTGCTCGCCGCCGAGAAATACCAAGTCCCCGTCCTCGAACACGATCTCCAGGACAACGCCAACAACGTCACGCGCTTCCTCGTGCTCGGCCGCGCGTGCAGCCCCGCCACGGGCCGCGACCGCACCAGCATCATGTTCAGCATCGCCCACGAGGTCGGCGCGCTGCACCGCGCCCTCGCGCCATTCCGCCGGCACCGCATCAACATGACGAAAATCGAGTCGCGCCCGAGCAAGCGCAAAGCGTGGGAATATTTTTTCTTCGTCGATTGCGACGGCCACGGCACCGACCCGAAAGTCGCCCGCGCCCTCCAGCAACTCTCCGAACATTGCAGCCTCGTGAAAGTGCTCGGCTCGTATCCCAACGCGGAGTAAGTCGTACCGATGCAGTCGGTAGGACCGCCGCCGTCTCGGCGGCTCCGGGCGTGGGCAAGGACCGCCGCCGTCTCGGCGGCTCACGGCGTGGGAGAGTCCGACGGGGCCAATTATCCGCGAGCTTTTGGTTCCCCATTTAGTGACCATTTTGAACGGCGGAAAACGCCCGCCTCCACCGCCTTTGGACGGTGTGAGCCGTCAGGACGGCGGCGCTCCTACTGCATCGCTACGGCTTAGCCTGAACATTTCATAGGCGACTGGAAGGCAGGATTTTTTGGCGCAAAATTTCCGGGATCGATCCTCCAGGGAGTCGGAAGGGCTGGCCAAGGGC
>JAYVOY010000622.1:0-3290 GCA_043757645.1 Verrucomicrobiota bacterium | reverse complement strand
CGGATTTCGTGAGCAAATTCGGCGGCGCGATGGTGCTGGTCGCGGGCCGGCAGTTCAGCCCGAATAGTTACCGCCGCACGCCGATCGAGCGGATGCTGCCGGTCGAGTTCGAGGCGGGCACCGCCACGGCGGCGGCGGCGGGCACGGAAACGATGGCCGACAAACCGTTTCGCCTCCAACTCACGTCGGCCGGCAAATCGAGCACGATGATGAAGCTCGTCGAGAAGGATGAGGAGAACGTGAAATTCTGGAAGGACTTGCCGCCGATTTATTGGGACGCCCGCGTGACGCGCGCCAAGCCCGGCGCGGAGGTTTTGCTCGTCGATCCCGATCCGGTGAAGGAATCGCGCTTCGGCAAAATGCCCGTGATGGCGCTGCAACAATACGGCCTCGGCCAGGTGCTCTATGTCGGCACGGACAACACGTGGCGCTGGCGGAAAAATTCCGGCGACAGTTATCACACCGCGTTCTGGGGCCAGATTTGCCAGCGCATGGCGGTGCAGCGTTTGCTCGGCGCGTCCAAGCGCACGCAGCTTTCCTCGGAGCGGAAAAATTATGTGACCGGCGAGCGCGTGAATGTGTACGCGCGGCTTTACTCGGTGGGTTTCGATGCGGTGACCGAGCCGTTCGTGAAGGGCTTTTACGGCCTGCGTTCCGGCACGATTGGCGAGCAGAGCGAGTTGCAATTGCGCCCGGTGCCCGATCAACCGGGGATGTATCGCGGCGAGTTCATCGCGCCCGCGCCGGGCTTGTATAACCTGCATGTGGAACAAGACCCCGAGATGCACCTGGACTTCAGCGTGACCGAGCCGCGCTTCGAGTTGGGCGAGACGGCGATGAACGAGGCGTTGCTGCGCGAGATGGCGGCGTTGAGCGGCGGGGCGTTCTTCCGCGAGGAGGACTTGTTCAAGCTGCCCGAGATGGTGCTGAAGCAGGCCGATCGCGTGCGGTCGCCGCTCGAGGTCGAGTTGTGGTCGTCGCCGCTGTATTTCCTGCTGTTGCTGAGTGTGGTCACCGCCGAGTGGATTCTGCGGAAATTGTCGCATTTGAAATAAAAAGCACCGATGAGCCAGGCCGTCGAAACACCCGAATCCGCCGTCGTCAGCCCCAGCCCCGAGCTTGTGGGCCGGCTCGGCGCGGTGCGGCGCAAGCACCTGCTGGTGCAGTGCGGCGGTGGCGTCGCGCTCGCGCTCGGGGCGCTCGCGCTGGCACTGATGGCGGGGATGCTGCTCGATTGGCTGCTGGATTTGCCGTGGATTGTGCGGGCGCTGCTGTTCGCGGCGGACCTCGCGTTAATCGGCTACGTGCTGTGGAATTACGTCTTCGTGCCGTGGCGCGAACAGCCGGATGACGACGCGGTGGCGCTGTTCGTCGAGAAGGGCAAACCGGAATTCCGCAGCCGCCTGATTGCGTCGCTGCAATTGACGCGCCCGAACGCGCTGGACCGCAACACCGCCGTCGCGCTGGTGCGGCGCTTGGTCGAGGAAACCGAGGCGCTCGCGAAGGCGATTGATTTCACCGAGGTCGTGCGCACCGAGCGGTTTCAGCGCGTCCTGCTGTGGTCGGCGGTGTTCGTCGGCGCGGCGGTTTTCATTTTTATCAAGGGCGAGGACGTGACGCGGGATTTGCTGCGGCGCGCGTTGTTGTCGAACGACGTGCTGGTGCCGCGCAAGACGCGCGTGGTGTGGACGACCGGCAATTTAACCGTGGGCCGCGGTGACACGATCAATCTCGAGGCGCAGGTCAAGGGCGTGATTCCCGAGACCGCCGCGCTCGTCGCGCGCTACTCGATCAGCCGCTCGGTCGAGTATCCGATGGAGGTCAGCCCGACGAACTCGGCGCGTTTTGGCCGCACGTTCGAGAACATGCAGGAATCCTTCAGCTACGTCGTGAAGGCGGGCGATGGCGGCAGCCGCAGCGCGGAGATCACGGTCGTGGACCGCCCGTCGCTCACGTCGATCGAGTGTCTGCAAATTTATCCCGAGTACACCAAGCTCGGCACGGTGAAGCGCTCGCCGGGCGATTTGGTTTTGCTCTCGGGCAGCCGGTTGCAAATCAAGGCCACGGGCAACAAGGCGTTGAAAGGCGCGGTCGTGCGGCTGGTGGGCGTGACGAATGAAATCGCAGCCGTGGTCTCCGCGGGCGCGTCGGTCGAGGCGACGGCGGAGATTCAAATCCCGACGAATTCGTTGGCCGGCTTCTCCGTGCATTTGTTCGACCGCGATGGTTTTGAATCGCGCGACGACGCGATTTACCGGATCGATTTGCTGCCGGACAAAGCGCCCGTCGTGCGCATCACGTATCCGGACCGCAAGGAGGAAATGATCACCACGCGCGCCACGGTGCTGGTCGGCTTCGAGGCGCTGGATGATTTTGCGATTCAGAAAGTTTTCCTGAAATACCGCGTCGAGGGCGGCGACGAGAAGGCCGTCGAGATGGTGCTCGAAGACACGACGCTGCGCTCGCTCCGGCGGCGCTACGATTGGAAGGTCGGCGCGCTCAAACCCGCGGCGGCGGTCGGCCAGTCGCTCGAGTATTGGATCGAAGTGCAGGACAACAACAACGTCACCGGCCCGGGCATTGGCAGCAGCGAGCATTACGTCGCGAAGGTGGTCAGCGATGACGAGAAACGCGCGGACTTGATGAACCGCGTGGGCGATTACATCGGCAGTGTCGGCGACGTGGCGAAGGATCAGGAGACGCTCAACAAACGGTTGGGAAATGTCATCCTCGGGCGGCCCGAACAAAAGTGACGCGGGCGCGTCAGAAACCCGTGCCACTCACCCCGTTGCCCCACGTTTGCCGACCTTCGCGTTGGGTGAAGTTGTTTTTTGGTTCGTGATTGGTTGTCCGTCGGTTAACCCGCTTGGTGTTATGAAAATCACAAAATTGCTCAGTTCGCTCGTCGCCGTTTTGGCGATCGGTTTGTCCGGCGCACGCGCCGAGGTCGAGAAACTCACCGCCGAGCGCCTGCTCCAGCAGGAACTCAAGCAGGAGCAGCTCAAGACCACGACCCAGCGCGTGACCGTGCAGCTCGGTGTGATCATCGAGGAATACGAGCGCAACGGCCTCGCGGGCGACGACGTCAACGTGCTCAAATCCATCCGCTCGGTGCTCGGGCGTTTGGGCGACAAGGAAATGGAGAAGGTCGTGCAATTGCTCCAGCTCACGCGCACCGCGACCGACCTCAGCGCGTCGCGCCAGAGCGGCGTCGAGGCCTCGTCGAAGCAGAAGTTCATCACGATTCAGCTCCGCCAGTTGCTCCTCGAATACAAGCGCCAGCAGGCGCT
>JAYVOY010000621.1:0-3299 GCA_043757645.1 Verrucomicrobiota bacterium | reverse complement strand
CAGACTGTTGGAAGCTCATTTTCCAGTTGTGCGTAAAATGCCTGTAAACATTGGGTCTTCTGAGGTTTTAGCTGGAATGTGAACTATCCGGGTTAGCGGTCGTCCCTGCGGGACTTCAGCCCCGCCGCGCCACCGCGAATTCCCGAAAGGCATTAGGTTTAGGGGGCAACGTAGCGCCGCCGTCCCGGCGGCTCGGGGTACGGAGTCCCACCTTCAGGCGGTGGGGCGTGCGTCGGGACGGAGGCGTTGGGAATTTCGTGAGTTCTTGTGCGGGAGTACGTCCCACCGGCTGAAGCCGGGACTCCGTACGCTGCGGGAACCAGCAGCTCGCGACAGCGCGGGCCTGCCGGGGTTCGGGCGGTGGAGCCGTCGCTGTGCGCGGCCTTGGTTCGGGATTCTGACTATTCCCTCCGTGGGAGGTGGGGATTCGGAAAGATAGATTGCGGAACGAGGCCGCGCGCAACGCGGCCCTACCGGTGGGGGGCAAAAACGGCGCGCTCACTGAGCGCGCCGTTCTGCGATTGCCGTGCGGAGTCGTTACTTCAAACCACTCTCGATCAGCTTCTTGAAATCCGCGGTGGCCGCCTCGGTCACGGCGATCGGGCCGGTGAGCTTCACGAACACCGCGCCTTGTTCGCCCTCGATCACCGCGCCGCGGAGCGCGTAATCCTTCAGCAATTTCACCGCGCCGCCCGGAGGTCCGCTCTTGTAGGTGCCCTGCGCTTGCACAAACGTGACCTTCGTTTTGCCGATGGTGGTTTCCTCCGTCTTCGCCTGAATCTCCTCGCGCGGCTCGGCGAACTGGCCGAACCAACGCGTCACATTGGCCTGCGTGCCGCCGCCGCCGCTCTCGCCAAAATAAAAGAACACCACCTCGGCGCCCTCGGGGAATTTCTCATCCGGCACCTTGAGTTGCGCGGCGCGCATCGACGACGCGGGCTGCACCGACTCCCATTTCGCGGGCCGGGTGAAGTTGAATTCGCTGACTTTGATTTTGCCGCCCTCCGCCGCGCGCGCGGCGTTCAAGTGCAGGCTGGCAAGGGTGAGGAGCGTGAGCAGAAGTTTTTTCATGCAAGTTGATTTTGTAATTTCGGAGGAAAAAAGTCTGGCGAAACGCCGCGTCATTGGGAAGCCGTCTTTGCGTGGTTTTCGCCGCGGCGCTTTTGAAACGGCGTGCTGTTCACGATCTCGCTCACCAGCGTGCTGAAGCGGTACTCACCCTTCGCCATGCCCTGCGTGATCTGATCGACCGCGCATTTGTCGTAGTGCTCCAAGCCGCGGCCGAGCGCGTAGGTCAGCAGTTTCTCCGTGAGACAGCGGACGAAGTCGTCGCGTTTCTGCCGCACCAGCAGCGCGCGCAATTCCGCGGGCGACGAGAACTTCTCGCCGGAGACAAGTTCGCCCGAGGGATCAATCGCCGCGGTGCCGTCCTTGTCGCGCCACGCGCCGATGCCGTCGAAATTCTCGAAGCCGAAGCCAATCGGATCCATCCGCGCGTGGCACGAGGCGCACACGGCGTTTTCGCGGTGTTGCTCCATTTTTTGCCGCAGCGTGCCGGTGAGTTGTTTTTGATCGGCGAGCTCCGGCACATCGGGCGGCGGCGGGGGCGGCGGCGTGCCGAGGAGATTTTCCAAAACCCATTTGCCGCGCTTCACCGGCGAGGTGCGCGTGGGGTTCGACGTGAGCGTGAGAATGCTGCCCTGCGTGAGCAAGCCGCCGCGCGGCGTGCCCTTGAGCGCGACGCGCACGAACTCGTCGCCCGCGACGCCCGCGATGCCGTAGTGCTTGGCGAGCCGCTCGTTGAGGTAGGTGAAGTCCGCGTCGATGAACGCCGTGACGCTGCGGTCCTCGCGGATGATGGCGTCCACAAACATCGTGGTTTCCTTGAGCATCGCGTTGCGCAACGCATCGGTGTAACTCGGGAACAACGTCGCGTCTGGCGCGAGCAATTTCAGGTTTCGCAATTGCAGCCATTGCCCCGCGAAATTCTCGACGAGCGCGCCGGATTTCGGGTCGTGCAACAGCCGTTTGATTTGCGCGGGAAGCTGTTTGCGCAACTGCCCTTTCTCGGCGAGCGCGAAGAGTTCCTCGTCGGGCATCGAACTCCACAGGAAATACGAGAGGCGCGACGCGAGCGCGAATTCGTTCACCGGATGAATCGACGCGGGGTTGTTCGGCTCGGGTTGAATTTCGCCGCGAAACAAAAAGTGCGGCGAGATGAGCACGGCTTGCAGCGGCAGTTGCAGCGCCGACTCGAAGCTCTCGTTGTTGCGATTGGCCAACTCGAAGAGCCGCAGCAGGCGGTCGAGTTCCTCGGCCTGCACGGGGCGGCGATACGCGCGGCGCGCGAAGTGGGCGACGATCTCGCGCGCGACCGCGGGCCGCGTCTGCGCGGTGGGCTGGCGGATCATGATGCGGTGATACGCCTCGGAACGCTGCGGGGTCGCGGGCTTCGCTGTCTCGTCGAGCGGGCCGATGAGTTCGAGATACTCGATGATGAGATTACGGTCGCGGTTCTCGGGATTGGATTCGTTGGGGTTCAGATAATTGTTGATGAACGCGGCGGCGAACTTCCGGTCGCCCGCGGCCAGCTTCACCTTGAAATCATAAATCTCCGGCGCGCGCTCGACGGCCTTCACGTCGAACACTTTCACCGCCTTGCCATCGAGCCGAAATTCCATCCGCGCGGGATCGGGGCCGGCCTGCTGGCCGAACGCCTTCGCGCGCAGAATAAATTCGCCGGCCTTGGCGATCTTGAGCGGCGTGCTGATTTCGCCCTCGGTGTTCAGGGCCTGGCCGTTGTCGCCGAAGGGTCCGCCCTTCGCGGTCGAGGGAAGCTTCGCGGCGGGGAAATGTTTCGTCGGCCCGGAAATTCCCGACTCGGGCGCGAAGGCGGCCTTGAGAATCTTCTCGGCGGCGGCGGCGTATTTCTCGAACAGCACGGGCGGCAGCGACAGCGCGTCGCCGATGTTGTCGAAGCCGTAGCCGGAATCGTCGGCGGGAAAATCATCGGCCGGCTGGAATTTCACGCCGACAAGATCGCGGATGGTGTTGTTGTACTCGGCGCGATTCAGGCGGCGAATCGTGACGCGGCCGGGATCGGGGTTCGTGCAATCCACCGCGAAGATTTCGCCATCAATCCACGACGCGAGGAAATCGCGCTCGGCCTGCGTGGGCTGCGGTTTGTTCGGCGGCGGCATCTCGCGATTGCGGATGTTGGCGAGCACTTTTTCCCATGTCTTCGGATCCTTCACGACGGCGGCGGCGTCCTTGTAGGTCTGCACGTTGAGATCGGCCTT
>JAYVOY010000620.1:0-12346 GCA_043757645.1 Verrucomicrobiota bacterium | reverse complement strand
CTCGGCGGCTCCGGGCGGGGGCAGTCCGCGCGGGCCATTCACACGGCCTCCTTTGGTTCCCCATTCCGTGAGCCTTTTGGGCCTCAGAAAATCCGCCCCCTCGCCCTGTTTGGACGGGGTGAGCCGCCGGGACGGCGGCGGTCCTACTGCATGGTTCCGGCTTATCCCGGGTGGGGAACGCGAAATTGCCGGCCGATGTTTGCGGGAGCGCGCGGGACGAGGTATGGTCTGCCGCGTCAGGCACGGAGATTTCAGCTATGGATAAAATTACCTACGCCAGCCTTGGTTCCCTGGGAGACGAGTTTCATCGCGAGTTCGACACCGCGCTTAATCAGGCGCGCCACAAGCTCGGCGGCACGCATTCGCTGCTCATCGGTGGCAAGGCCAGAAAATCCGCCGCCGGAACTTTCCCCGACCTGAACCCCGCCAACACCACCCAAATCATCGGGCAATTTCAGCTCGGCTCGCGGGCGGACACTGCCAAGGCCATCGAGGCCGCGCGGCGCGCTTATCCCGACTGGCGCGACCTCGGCTGGCAGCAGCGCGTGGCCTTCCTGCGCTCGGCGGCGGAGGAAATCGCGCGGCATCAATTCAAGTACGCCGCGGGGCTCACACTCGAGGTTGGGAAGAATCGGTTCGAGGCGATTGCCGAAGTGTCCGAGGCGGTGGATTTGATTCTCTATTATTGCCGCCAGATGGAAGTGCAGCACGGCTTCGCGCAGCCGATGGGCGGCACGGGCCACGAGCACACGCGCACCACCCTGAAGCCGCACGGAGTGTGGGCGGTGGTCGCGCCGTTCAACTTTCCCTTCGCGCTCTCGGCGGGAATGGCCGCGGGCGCGTTGCTCGCCGGCAACACCGTGGTTTTCAAGCCGGCCAGCGACGCGCCCTATTCGGGTTTCGGCTTGTACGAGGCGCTGCATCGCGCCGGCCTGCCGGTGGGCATTTTCAATTACGTCACCGGCTCCGGCGCGGAGGTGGGCGAGGAATTGGTCACCAACGAGGGGGTTGACGGGATGGTGTTCACCGGTTCGCGCGCCGTGGGCATGAGTCTGGTGAACCGCTTCAGCGCGAAACGCCCGCGTCCCTGCCTCGCGGAAATGGGCGGCAAAAATCCCGCCATTGTGCTGCCCACCGCGAATCTCGACGACGCCACGGAAGGCGTGCTGCGCTCGGCGTTTGGCATGGGCGGACAGAAATGCTCGGCCTGTTCGCGGCTCTATTTGCACCAGGGGATTTACGCGCCGTTCCTGGAATTGCTCGTCGAGAAAACCAAGAAATTGAAAATCGGCAATCCCGTCCAGCGTGACGTTTTCCTCGGCCCGCTGATCAACGAGGCGGCGGTGGAACGGCACGGCAAAACCGTGGCGAAAGGCCGTCGGGACGGGCGTGTCGTGCTCGGCGGCGGAAAGTTGCGCGACGGCGAATTGGCGCAGGGCTGCTTCGTCGAGCCGACGATCATCGACCGGTTGCCCGCGAAATCGCCGCTGTTTCAGGAGGAGTTTTTCGCGCCGATTCTTGCGGTCGCAGAAATCAAATCGCTCGACGAGGGCCTCGAGCTGGCGAACGCGAGCGAGTACGGATTGACCGCCGGAATTTTCACGCAGATCGAGGGCGAGCAGGAGGAGTTTTTCGCGCGCATCGAGGCGGGCGTGACGTATGCGAATCGCCGCGGTGGCGCGACCACCGGCGCGTGGCCGGGCGTGCAATCCTTTGGCGGCTGGAAGTGCTCCGGCTCCAGCGGCAAAGGCGCGCTCGGGCCGTATTACGTCCAGCAATTCCTCCGCGAACAGAGCCAGACCATCAGCCGTCCGTCCGCGCCGATAAAGCGCTGATTCGCACGAACGCGACGCGGCTCCAGCGTCGTTGGCGATGGCGGTTGCGCGCGTGGTTGCGCGCGTGGCAACTGCGGCGGGCGGGTCACGCGCCAACGACTTCGGGATGCACGCGTTGCCCCGCGTCCTTTTTTTGGTTCCCCTTTTTTGTTTCCCATTGACGCGTGCGGGGCGAATCGGCAGACGGTCCGGCGCGCGACGCGCAGCCAATAAACTTCATGAAGGAAATTGTTCCGTCACCGCCGGCGATTGTTCACAACCAGTTCGAGAGCGTCCGGCAGCTTTTCAACCAGTATGTCGTGCCCAGCTACGGGCGCTTCGAACTCGCGTTCGCGCGCGGTGCGGGGAGTTACGTGTGGGATGTGAATGGGAAGCGGTATCTCGATTTGGGCGGCGGGATCGCGGTTTGTTCGCTGGGTCACGGCAATGCGGAGATCACGGAGGCTTTGCTCGAGCAGTCGCGGAAGTTGGTTCACGTCTCGAATCTGTATTATCACGAGCCGCAGGGGCGGTTGGCGCAGCAGCTCACGCGGCACGTTGCGCCGGGCAAGGTTTTTTTCTGCAACAGTGGCGCGGAGGCGAACGAGGGGCTGTACAAACTCGCGCGCAAATTCGGTCACGACGAGGGGCGCTTCGAGATTCTGACCGCGGTGAATTCGTTTCACGGGCGCACGCTGGCGGGCATTGCGGCGACGGGGCAGGAGAAGGTGAAGAAGGGGTTCGAGCCGCTGGTGACGGGGTTCCGGCACGTGCCTTTCAATGATCTGGCGGCGCTGCGCGAGGCGATCTCGCCGGCGACGATTGCGATTTTGATCGAGGGGGTGCAGGGCGAGGGCGGCGTGACGCCGGCGACGCCGGAGTATCTGCTCGGGCTGCGCGCGCTGTGTGATGAGAAGAAGCTGTTGCTGCTGCTGGATGCGGTGCAGTGCGGGCATTTTCGCACGGGGCGGTTCCAGAGTTTTCAGCGGATTTTCGAGGGCGTGGCGGGCGCGGAGAATTTCTTGCCGGACGGAATTTCGATGGCGAAATCGTTGGGCGGTGGTTTTCCGATCGGCGCGTTTTGGGTGCGCGCGCCGTATGCGGACGTGCTGGGCGCGGGCACGCACGGGACGACGTTCGGCGGGACGCCGCTGGGTTGCGCGGTGGCGTTGAAGATCATGGAGGTGATCGAGCGGGACAAGCTCGCGGACAACGCGCGGCAGCTTGGCGGTTGGTTGCAGGGGGAGTTGGAGCGGATTGCGGGGGCGTATCCGCACGTCGTGCGGAAGGTGCGCGGGCTGGGTTTCATGCTGGGCTTTGAATTGATGGAAAAAATCCCGGCGTTCGCGGGCAGTGACAAATCGGCGGCGATGCAGATGGTGAATCGGTTGCACGACGCGGGGCTGCTGACGATTCCAGCGGGCAATCAGGTGGTGCGGTTGTTGCCGGCGCTGAATCTGGCGCGCGCGCAGGCGGAGGAGGGGATTGGTTTGATCGAGGCGGCGGTGCGGCAGATTGCGTGAGCGGCCCGAGTTTAGCCGGAACTAATCTTTAGCCACGGATGGAACACGGATAAAACACAGACAGGGAGGTTCGCTCGTTCGACTCTTCGCCGGCGGGACAACGCACCGGATAGTGTGCCCGTGTTGGAACCGCATCTCAGGCCCAAAGTGTCGGCCAGCGGTGTTCAATCTGTGTTTCATCCGTGGCTCAACTGCATCGTTCCGGTTTAGCCGTGACGATGCAATGGGCGGACCGCCGCCGTCTCGGCGGCTCTTGGCGTGGGAAGTCCGCGCGGGCCATTCACACGCCTCTTTTGGTTCCCCGAGCAGGGAACCTTTTGCACTGCGGAAAATGCCCGCCCCCGCCTCCTTGGGACGGTGTGAGCCGCCGAGACGGCGGCGGTCCGACTGCATGGTTACGGTTTAGGCTCGTTTCAGGACTTCCTGATTTTCCGGGGAGTTGCTGTGTTCATCGCGGCTCTGTGGTTCTTGTTCAGGGATTTTTACCACAGAGACACGATGGACGCAGGGCGGCGGATTCGTGGGTTCGGCGGGAGGGTCTTCGTGCGGGAGATTTTCCTCGGCAAATTCTCTGGCATCGTTTGGGCCACTCACTATGTATGGTCGCTCCCGTCGCCCGGGCTTGGGACGCGGCGGGGAGCGAAATGGTGAATTTGCGGCGTTAAAATCATGGCGACAGTAACAAAAGAATCGGTGGCGGGCGTGGCTGAGAGCGCGGCGGGTGGCGCGGGTGAGGCCGCGTTGGCGGGCAATCGGCAGATGCTGGATTCCGCGGCGGGGATGGTCGAGGTGCTGCTGCGGCAGTTGGGTCCGGCGCAGGCGGCGGAGGAGATTCACCGGTTGTTGGAGCGCCTCGGGCACGCGGGCGTCGTGGTGCCGCGCGTGGTGCAGACGCCGTATGTGAACACGGTGCCGGTCGCGCAGCAGCCGGCGTATCCGGGCGATTGGCGGATGGAGGCGAAGATCAAAAGCATCCTGCGCTGGAACGCGATGGCGATGGTGGTGCGGGCGAATTCCAACACGAATGTGGGCGGGCACATCTCGACGTACGCTTCGAGCGCGACGTTGTATGAGGTGGCGTACAATCATTTTTTTCGCGGCGGGGATGATGGGCAGCCGGCGGATTTGATTTATTTTCAGGGGCACGCGACGCCGGGGAATTACGCGCGGGCTTATTTGGAGGGGCGTTTGGAGGACGCGCAGTTGCAGAATTTCCGGCAGGAACTGGCGCCGGGCGGCGGGTTGTCGTCGTATCCGCATCCGTATTTGATGCCGGATTTCTGGCAGTTTCCGACGGTGTCGATGGGGCTGGGGCCGTTGCTGTCGATTTATCAGGCGCGGTTCAACCGGTATTTGCAGGCGCGCGGCTTGGTGCAGTGGGAGCGCGAGCCGAAGGTGTGGGCGTTCGTCGGCGACGGCGAATGCGACGAACCGGAGACGCTCGGGCAGCTCGCGCTGGCGGTGCGGGAGAATCTCGACAACCTCGTGTGGGTCATTAACTGCAACTTGCAGCGACTCGACGGGCCGGTGCGCGGAAACAGCAAGATCATTCAGGAATTGGAGGGCGTGTTTCACGGCGCGGGTTGGAATGTCGTGAAGGTGATCTGGGGTTCGGAGTGGGATGAATTGCTGGCCAACGACAAGTCGGGTTTGTTGCTGAAGCGGATGGAGGAAACGGTGGACGGCGAGTATCAGAAATATTCCGTCGAGCCGGGCAGTTACATTCGCAAACATTTTTTTGGGAAATATCCCGAGCTGCTGACGTTGGTGAATCACCTCACGGACGAGCAGTTGCGCAAGATGTACCGCGGCGGGCACGACGCGCGGAAGGTGTACGCGGGCTACCAAGCCGCGATGGATTGCAAGGGGCGGCCGACGGTGGTGCTGGCCAAGACGATCAAGGGCTACGGGCTGGGCGAGGCGGGCGAGGGGCGGAATATCTCGCATCAGCAGAAGAAGATGAATGAGAAGGAACTGCGCGAGTTTCGCGGGCGGTTTAACATTCCGATCAGCGATGATGTGATCGCGGAGACGCCGTTTTACCGGCCCGAGGTGGGGAGTCCGGAGCACACGTATTTGATCGCGCGGCGCAAGGCGCTCGGGGGATTTTTGCCGAAGCGGACGGTGCGCGCGCCGAAGTTGAGGGTGCCGACGCTGGCGGATTTGGCGGCGCTGTTGAAGAGCGATCACAAGGCGGATGCCTCGACGACGAAGGCGTTCGTGCTGCTGTTGAGCACGCTGCTGCGGAACAAGGATATTGGCCGCCACATCGTGCCGATCATTCCGGATGAGGCGCGGACGTTTGGGCTGGACGGGCTGTTTCGCGAGATCGGGATTTATTCGTCGAAGGGGCAGTTGTACGAGCCGGTGGATAGCAAGTCGCTGCTCTATTATCACGAGGCGAAGGACGGGCAGATTCTCGAGGAGGGCATCAACGAGGCGGGGTCGATGTCGTCGTTCATCGCGGCGGGGACCGCGTACGCAACGCACGGGGTGAACATGGTGCCGTTCTACACCTACTACTCGATGTTCGGGTTTCAGCGCGTGGGCGATCAGATTTGGCTGGCGGGGGACATCCGGGCGAAGGGTTTTTTGCTGGGCGCGACCGCGGGGCGGACGACACTGAACGGCGAGGGTTTGCAGCACGAGGACGGGCACAGTCATTTGCTGGCGAGCACGGTGCCGACGTTGATGGCGTATGAGCCGGCGTTTGCGTACGAGCTGGCGGTGATCATTCAGAACGGCCTCGAACGGATGTGCCAAAACAACGAGGAGGTTTTTTATTACATCACGGTGCAGAACGAGAATTACCCGATGCCGTCGATGCCCGCGGGGGTTGAGGACGGAATCTTGAAGGGGTTGTACAAGTTCAAGAGCGGGGCCGAGGGGCGGAAGCACAAGGCGCACATTTTCGGGAGCGGCTCGATCATTCGCTCGGCGCTGAAGGCGCAGGAAATCCTCGAGCGTTACGACGTGTCGGCGGATGTGTGGAGCGCGACGAGTTACAAACATTTGCGCAACGACGCGCTGAATTGCCGTCGCTGGAACATGCTGCATCCGACCGCGCCCGCGCGGAAATCGTATCTCGAAACGACGCTCGCGAAGGAAACCGGCGTCTTCGTCGCGGTGTCCGACAACATGAAAATCGTGGCGGAGCAGATTGCGCCGTGGGTGCCGGGCGGCTTGTTCGTGCTGGGCACGGACGGCTTCGGGCGGAGCGACACGCGCGAGCGGTTGCGGCGGTTCTTCGAGATTGATGCGGAATGCACGGTGATCGCGACGCTCTACGCGCTGGCGGAGCGCGGGACGGTGAGCCGCGAAATCGTGGCGCAGGCGATCCGGGATTTGGGCGTGGACCCCGGGAAAATATTTCCCGAAGTGGTTTAGGATAAAACATTTGCTTGGGCGGCTGGGCGGCGGGTTCCGAGCCACCGTTGGGCGGTTGAACGACCGGCGAAAAATAGTTAGAAGTTTTATGGGGTGCGTGCTAGTTTCTCTGGCCTCGTTTTTTGGAAGTGTGGTGTGGGACTTCTGGCGGGGTGTCCGTGGATGATTCCGGGGATAAACCTGATTGGCTCGGCAGTGGGTTGTAACTTGGTCGTAATTTGATTCTCGAAGTACATGAATTCTAAAGGAAGCCTGACACAATCGAAGTCACTTGGAGACAAGATCGACTTCAACGAATACTGGAATGTCCTCCGCGACCAGCGGTATTTGATCATCGCGACGTTCATCTGCGTGTTCGCGTCCTGCCTGTTCTATCTCTACAAGGCGCCGCGCATTTACCAGGCCACGGTCAGCGTGATGGTGGATAAGAACTCGGAGAACGCCCTCGGGGTCAAAGGTGTCGTCGTGCAGGACCGGCAGGATCCTGATTATCTGCAGACGGTCGCGAAAAACCTCAAGAGTCGGACGCTCGTCAAAATCCTGATCGAGGAGGAAAAGCTCAAGACCGATGGGCGCTACGCCAACTCGAAGGATTTGATCAAATCCGTTTCCGAAGACATCACGGTCGCCCCGATTCGCGCGACGCGGCTCATCGAGGTCAAGGTCAACCACACCGATCCGGAGAAGGCGGCGCGGATGGCCAACACGCTGGTGACGACCTTCATCAAGCAAAACACCGACGACCAATCCTCGAAATCGCTGGAGGCTTACAAAACCCTGACCGAGGAGGCCAAGTCGATGAAGGTCAAGGTCGATCGCGACGAGGTGGCGGTGCATCAGTTCAAGGAGGACCATCAGGTCGTGTCGTTCGACGACACGGAAAACCCGGTGTTGCTGGGCCTCAAGCAGCGGCAGTTGGACTTGGAAAAGGTGCTCAGCGAATCGATCACCAAGACGCAGTTGGCCAATGAACTTGATAATTTGGTGAAGGGTGGATTAAGCGCGGAAGGCGCGCAAATGGCGGTGCTCCAGCAGCACGGGGGCAAACTTTCCGCGATTCAGGACTTGAAGAAATCCCTCACGGAAAAGGAATCGCAATTGGCGAATCTCGCCCAGCGTTATCGCGACGAGCATCCGACGATCGTGCGCTTGCGCGACGAGGTGCGTTCGCTGCGCGGGGCGTTTGAACGCGAGAGTCGCGCGCTGGTCGATGCGGTGCGGGCCGATGCGCGGATCGCGCAGTCGGTCGAGGTGGCCTTCCGCAAGGCGCTCGCCGATCAGGAGCAGAAACTGCTCACGATGAACAAGCTGAAAATCCTGCACGATTCCCTCAACCGCGAGTTGCAGCAGAGCAAGCTGCTCTACGAGAAAATCACCTCGCGCCTCAAAGAAGTCGAAGTGACCAGCAGCTTCAAGGACAAGAACATCAAGCCCGTGGACATGGCCGACGCGCCGTTGAAGCCGATCAAGCCGAGCGTGATGTTGACGCTCTTGCTCGGGGCACTCGGGGGGTTGGCGGTGGCGCTCGGACTCGCGTTCTTCGTCGATTACGTCAACGACACGATCAAGACGCAGGACGACATCGAGGCGCACTTGCAGGTGCCGTTCCTCGGATACGTCCCCAGCATCAAGCGCGAGAGCGTCGTGGAGCGCGACCTCGAGGCCCACTCCAATCCGACCTCGATCAGTTCCGAGGGTTTCCGAACACTGCGTGCGGCGATGTCGCTATCGCAGACGCAGGAAAATCTGCGCACCATCGTCGTGACCAGCACGATTCCCTCGGAGGGCAAATCACTGGTTGCCTCCAACTACGCGATTGTCTCCGCGCAATCCGGCTTGCGCACGCTGCTGGTCGATGCGGACTTGCGCCGGCCCTCGGTTCACAAGGCCTTTGGCATTGAGAGCATGGTCGGTTTGTCGGCTTATCTCATGGAGCAGGTCACTGATCCGGCGGAGATCATCCATACCTCGAAGGTGCCGAATCTGGATGTGGTGTGCTGTGGTTCGATTCCGATGATTCCCTCCGAATTGATCGGCTCCAAGCGGATGGAGAAGTTCCTGCACGACATGCGCGACCGGTATGACCGCGTGGTGTTCGACTGCCCGCCCGTGGCGGCTGTCAGCGACGCCCTCGTGCTGGGCACGCTCGCCGATGGCGTGGTGTTCGTGGTCAAGTTCAACAAGATCCACCGCGATCACGCGGTCAAATCCATCCAGCGTCTCCAGGGCGCGGGCATCAACATCTTCGGCACCGTGGTCAACGACATCGACTACAAGAACAGCCAGTATTACTACAGCGAGTATTACAGCAACCAGATCGCGTCGCCGGAGTTTGGCGAGGCGGCGGGTGCGGCGGGTGCCGGCGGCCCGACGGAGGGATCCGCGGGGGCCAATGGTGCCAGCCGTGCGACCGCGGCGAATGGTTCCTCCAAGGCTGCGGCGGCACCGTTGACCGCGACGCTCCGGTCCAGCCCACGGCGACCGGCGGGGGTGGAAAAATCGAGCTTCAAAATGACCCGGAATTCTTAAGCCAGAAAGCGGGCGGAATGTTCCGCGGACGACGACTTGGGTGTCACTCGCTGGCCCCAAGTCGTTCCTTTGGAACCGGGGCGTGGCGGAGCGAGGGGTGGCCAATTGGATGCCTCGCGGGGTGGCGTGCCTGGCTACCGGGGACGGTGGCTGCGATTGGGTCTTGAGCCTTCTCCCCAAGTGCCGATTTACTGGTGGTGGTTTTGTCAAATCGTTCGATCAATCTGTGAGCAAAAAAATACTGATCATCGCCGGCACCCGGCCTGAAGTCATCAAACTGGCCCCGGTTTATCTGGCGATGAAAGCCGCGCCCGGCTGGGAGCCGCTCTTCGTTTCCACCGGGCAGCATCGCCAGATGCTCGATCAGGCGTGCGCGGTGTTTGGCATCAAACCGGAGATTGATCTGAACCTGATGCAGCCCGGCCAGACGCTGCCCGAACTCACTTCGCGCGTGCTGCTCGCGGTCACCAAGGTCCTCGAAGAAACCAAGCCCGACGCCATTCTCGTGCAGGGCGACACCACGACCGTGCTCGGTTCCGCGCTGGCGGCGTTTTACCAAAAAGTTCGCGTGGGCCACGTGGAAGCGGGCCTGCGCACCTACGATTTCCAAGCCCCCTGGCCCGAGGAGATGAACCGCCGCCTCACCGATCCGATTTCGCGCTGGTGTTTCGCGCCGACCGAGGCGAGCCGCCAGAATCTTTTGAGCGAACGCATTCCCGCAGAAACCGTTTTTGTGACCGGCAACACCGTGATCGACGCGCTGCTTTTCGTGCGTGACAAAACGCGCACCGAAAAGACGCGCGCCGAGTTGCTCGCCGAATGCGGCCTCGCCCCCGGGTTTGCCGACCGCTTCATTCCCGGCACGCTCGACAGTGCGGGGCGGCCCGTGGGCAAGCAGCGTCTGGTGCTTGTCACCGGCCATCGCCGCGAGTCCTTCGGCAGCGGCTTCGAGTCGATTTGCAGCGCCATTCGCCAACTCGTCGATCGCTATCCCGAGGTCGGCGTGGTCTATCCGGTGCATCTGAATCCCAACGTGCAGGAACCGGTGAACCGGCTCCTCGGCAATCACCCGCGCGTTCACCTCATCAAGCCCTTGAGCTACGAGCCGTTCGTGTGGCTGATGGGCCAGGCGTATTTCATCCTCAGCGATTCCGGCGGCGTGCAGGAGGAGGCGCCCAGTCTCGGCAAGCCCGTGCTGGTGATGCGTGAAACCACCGAGCGGCCCGAGGGCGTGGACGCGGGCACGTGCCGCTTGGTCGGCACCGACCCCGCGCGAATCCTGCGCGAAGCCGCGCTGCTCCTCGAGGACGAGGCCGCGTACTCGCAGCGCTCGCAGCTCAAAAATCCCTACGGCGACGGACAGGCGTCCGAGCGCATCCTCCAAATTCTGGCCGAATCTCTGAAATAATTTTTCCGGTAACTTTCCAACAATGAAATACGATCTCTGCGTCATCGGACTGGGTTACATCGGGCTGCCGACCGCGTCGATTTTTGCGACGCGCGGCAAAAAAGTCTTCGGCGTGGACGTGCAGAAACACGTCGTCGAGACCATCAACAAGGGCAAAATCCACATCGTCGAGCCGGACCTCGACGTGCTCGTGCGCGCCGCCGTGCAAAGCGGCAATCTCGTCGCGGGCCTTGATCCCGTGCCGGCGGACACGTTCATCATCGCGGTGCCGACGCCGTTCACTGTGACGCCGGAAAATCCCCGCAAACCCGATGTCTCCTACGTCGAGAGCGCGGCCCGCCGCATCGCGCCGCACGTGCGCCCCGGCAACCTGGTCGTGCTCGAATCCACCAGCCCCGTCGGCACCACGGCGAAAGTGCGCGAGTGGATTTTGGACGAGTGGAAAACGCTCGCCGCCGCGTCGGCCTCGGCCGCGAATTCCGCGCGCCTCAGCGAGGATTGGATCGCGAAGGTTTCATTCGCCTACTGCCCCGAGCGCGTGCTGCCCGGCCAGATTCTGCACGAGCTTGTCTCCAACGACCGCATCGCCGGCGGCCTCACGCCCGAGGCCGCGCTCGCGGCGCAGACGTTGTACAAATCCTTTTGCAACGCGGAAATTTTCCTCACCAACGCCGCGACCGCCGAGATGGCCAAGCTCACCGAGAACTCCTTCCGCGACGTGAACATCGCGTTCGCCAACGAACTCTCGCTCATCTGCGACCGGCTCAAAATCAACGTCTGGGAACTCATCCGCCTCGCCAACCGGCATCCGCGCGTGAAAATCCTCCAGCCCGGCCCCGGCGTCGGCGGCCACTGCATCGCCGTCGATCCGTGGTTCATCGTGGATTCCGCGCCCGCCGAAGCGCGCCTCATCCGCACGGCGCGCGAGGTCAACGACAGCAAGCCGCACTTCGTCGTCCACAAAGTTCAGGAGCGCGCGGACCGTTTCAAATCGCCCGTGATTGCCTGCCTGGGCCTCGCGTTCAAGGCGGACATCGACGATTTGCGCGAAAGCCCGTCGGTCGAAATCGTGCATGACCTCGCGACCAAAAAAGTCGGCCGCCTCCTCGTGGTGGAGCCGTACATCAAGAAACTTCCGGCGAGCCTCGCGGGCCTCGACAATCTGCAACTCACCGACACGGCGACCGCGCTCGCCGCGGCGGACCTCATCGTGGTGCTCGTGAATCACCGCGAGTTCAGCCAGGTCGATCGCAAGTTGTTGAGCGAAAAAATCGTCATCGACACGCGGGGGATTTGGTCTTGAAGCAGGTCCTCGTCAAAAAAGGCCAGGTCTCCGTCAATGAAATCGCGGCTCCCGTCACCGAGCCGGGGACCGTGCTGGTGCGGGTCGATCACTCGTGCATTTCCATCGGCACCGAGATGAGCGGCATCAAGGCCAGCAGCCTGCCGTTGTGGAAGCGCGCGATGCAGCAGCCCGACAAGGTCAAGAAAGTCCTGAAAATGGTCTCCACGCAGGGCCTCAGCGCGACGAAAAGTTTGGTCGAGGGCAAACTCGAGGAAGCCCAGCCGACCGGTTATTCGGCGGCGGGCGTGGTGCTGGAGGTGGGCGAGGGCATCACGGATTTGGCGGTCGGCGATCGCGTCGCGTGCGCGGGCGCGCAGTGCGCGCACCACGCCGAGATCAT
>JAYVOY010000619.1:0-3301 GCA_043757645.1 Verrucomicrobiota bacterium | reverse complement strand
TGATGCCGGGGAGTTCGAGTCCGCGCGTGAGGGGATGCGCGGTGTTGACGACGAACGGCCCGGTGAAGGCCGTGGCATTGGTCGCCGCGAGCACGCGCAAGCCCCACGCGTGCGCGCCCGCGGGCACGGCGCGCGCTTCGTGAATCACGAGTTCAGGCTCGGCGGAAATGGTGGAACGCAAGCCGGTGGCTTCGAGACCGCGCGAAAAAATCTCGCGCAACTCGGGATTTTCCAGCGCGAGTTGCACGCGAATGCGCCGCCGCGGCGCGGGTAGCAGCGTGACGCGATTGTCGCCGATGAGGGCATCGTCGGGGAGCGCGGCCTCGAGCGCGGGCGTGCCGGGCGGGAGGTTGAGAATGAGGCGCTGGCGCGCGCCGGGTTCGAGCGCGAGTGGCGCGGCTTGCGCGACGTTGGTGCCGGCGGTGAGTTGCAGGCGCGCGGTGCGGGCCTCGCGCGAAAAGTTCGCGACCTCGATCAAACACCGATCCTGCGGGCCTTGCGCGGTGCGGGTGGCGTTGACGATGCCGAGATTCGCCGCGCCGGCGCCGAAGGCCCACCATTGCAGGCGCCCGCTGAGTTCGGTGTCCGCGGGCGGCGCGTGATCGGTGAGGATGAGCACGTCGGCCTTGCGACTGGTGAGGTCGTGGGCGAGCGCGAGCGCGGTGTCGAGAGTGGCGGCGGGCGCGGCGCATTTCCACGCGGCGAGCAACGGCGCGGCTTCGGCCCACGTGTGGACGGCGTCGCCGAGGGCGCGGGCGTCGCGACCGGCGAGGACAAAACGGATGAAGAGAAATTTTCGGTCGCGCAAAAGTTGTTGCAGCGCGTCGGCGGCGCGGGCGCGGGCGTCCTTGCCGTTCGTGGTGGCGCGCATCGAGAGCGAGTCGTCGAGGATGACGACGAGCGGGTGGGTGGTCTGGGCCAGTTGCCAGCGCGGTCCGGTGGCGGCGAGGCCGAGGAGCAGGAGAATGAGCAGTTCGAGAAAGAAGAGCAGCGGGAGGCGGAGCTTCTCGACTTTCGAGCCGCCGGCCTTGGATTCCCGCTGAAATTGCCAGAGGAAAAGGGTCGAGACCGGGCGGCGCTTGAAGCGGTTGCGCAGCAGATAAATCGCCGTGAGCGCGGGCAGCGCCGTGAGCGCGAGCAGGGCGAGCGGGTAGGTGAGGAAGGGGATCATGCGGCGGGGCGGGGGAAGCTCAAAGCTCCAAGGCCAAAGCTCAAGGGAAGCTCAAAGTTCCGAGGTGATTGACGTGGGGCGCGTCTCCCCGCCTCTCCAGACCTCTCTCCATCGATGAGGGGAGAGGGGGAAGCACACGGACACCCTCGGTACGGAGTCCCGGCTTTAGCCGGTGGGACGCTCCCACCACGCGAGGGCTGGGGAGATTTCCACGGTCTCGGCGCGACGCCCGCCCGGCCGCCTGAAGGCGGGACTCTGTACCTTGCGGCCGGCGATTTCGCCCGTGTTGGTTCGTTGTTCACGCGTTTCATGCGGGCACGAGCATTTGGGTTTCTTCGAGCGGGCGGAGGCTCGTGAGGGGGCCGAGGTCCTCGGCGATCAACGTGGCGAGGCGCGCGCCGGATTGGCGGCAGGCAAGGTGCCAGGCTTGTTGGTGGCGACTGAGCGTGTCGCGGTAACGCTGCTCGACGGCGGCGTCGATGAAGAGATCGAACGTCCCGCCGCTCTCGCTGTCGAGCAGGCGCAGGTTGCCGCGGGTGGGCGGCTGGGCGTCGTCGCGCGCGAGGAGTTGCACGATGTAAACGGCCGCCGCGCCCTCCGCGAGGCGGCGCAGCGTGAGTTGCGGATTGCCCGGCCAGAGCAGGTCGCTGAGGAGAACGCGGATGCCTTGCCGGCGCAATTTCGGCGGGGCGACGGCGAATTCCTCGTCGAGCGAACGCGTGCCGTCGAAGCTCAGGCCGTCCCACGCCGACGGACGGTCGGAACCGTTGGGGAGCTTGCGAAAACCATCGCGCGCGAGCCAGAGCGTGTGCGTGCAGCGGGCGTTGAGCGCGGCCATCGCGAACACGCCGGCGAGGCGCAGCAGGCCCGTGATTTTTTCCGTGCCCTCGAGGTCCATCGAGCGCGAGCCGTCGAGAATGAGGTCGAGGTGCGGGTTCACTTCCTCGCGAAAGAGTTTCACGGTGAGCCGGTCGGTGCGCGCGTAAATGCCCCAGTCGATGCGGCGCAAATCGTCGCCGGGCTGATACTCGCGGTAATCCTGAAAATCGATCGAGCTGCCGGGCACGCGCGCGAGTTGCGCGCCGCCCACGCCGGCCAGCGCGGTGGGCGGGAGGTGCAGCGCGTGGCGCGAGCCGAGTCGCTCGCCGTCAATCAAGGCGGGGCGGAAGCGTGGATCCATCGGCGGCTTTTTCCCCGGCGGGGTTGAAGGGTTGGAAGGCATCAAACTGGCGGTCAAACCAGCGCGCCGTGAGGAAGAGCATCACGATTAACCAGATGAGCGCTACGACACAATGCGCCAGCGCGTGAGCGCCACCCTGAACGAATAGATTGAAAATATTTCCCGGCATGAAGGATTCGAGCGACGTGGAGGTGAAGCGGTTCAGGAAAAACAGCACGAGCGTGGGAATGACGCCGAGCAACAGCGGCACCAGCACGGCACAGATGGCCGCGAGTTTTGGCGGACGGTTGGGCCAGAAGCGGCGGTGTAGGAACAAGCCGGTCAGCGCGTAAGCGAAGAAATAGAGCGTGGTGGCGATGTAGGCGTCTCGGATGGCCCCCGTGGAGGCAAAAGCGGTAAATCCAAGGATGAGCATCAACCCCGCGAGCAGCCCACACCACACGAGGCCGCCCGCCGCACCGTCGAAAAAAATGAATGCCAGCGCGCGTTTTGGCTGCGTGACGGGAATCGCGCGGCGAATACGCAGGCTCAATTTGTCGCGTGAACTGATGCACGCGAGCAGGCACACGGCGAGCAGGGGCAGTCCGAATCCAGCCGAGACTTGTGGCAGATAGCCCGTCGGCATGACGCCGCTGCCAGCGAAGTGGTCCCACAATAGCGGGATGGCCACGGCGATCAGGTAGCAAACGGTGATGTTCACGCGCAGCGGCAGCGCGCGATTGGCCGAGGGCGGCGTGATCAACGCCACGGCGGCGACGTAGAAGATGCGCATGACGACGGCTGCGCCGACGAGGAACGTCAGCGCCGGCCCCCAGAAATCCCACGAGGCGAGTTTGCTGCCGATGCCCGATTCGATCATCGCGATGCCGCCGAAGCTCATGCCGCCGACCCAGCTCAGGCTCAGGAAAAAAGTCGCGGCCCCGATGCCGCCCTTGAAATTCCGGCTCACC
>JAYVOY010000618.1:0-3303 GCA_043757645.1 Verrucomicrobiota bacterium | reverse complement strand
CTGAACCTGAAGCACCGCCGCCACCACGCGTTCAACCGCGATGGATTTCATGCACCGAAAATCGATCGGGCATTCGCGGAGAAAACACGGCGCGCACGGCGCGTCGGACTGCAACAAACGATGCCGCGGATCGCCGGGCAAACCCGGTCCCGTCAACTCCGCCGACGTGCTGCCGACGGGGACCACGACGGGCGTTCCCACCGCGGCGGCGACGTGCATCGGCCCGGTGTCATTGGTCAAAACCACGCGGCACAACGACAGGCCCACCACCAATTCGCGCAGCGTCGTGCGCCCCGCGACGCTGATGGCCGACGGCACCGCCGCGCGAATTTGCTCCGCCAATTCGCGATCCGCCGGTCCGCCAAAAATCACCCACGCGCAATTCGTGCGCTCGTGAATCATTCTTGCCGCGGCGATGAAATTTTCCACGGGCCAGCGCTTCGCCGCGCCGTATTCCGCGCCGGGATTCAGGCCGAACCAAGTGAGCGCGCGGCCCGCGGTGGCCTCCGTTTGTCCGAACAACGCCGCGCGCACGCGCGCCCGTTCCTCGGTCCCGACCTGCAAACGCGGCGCCTGCGCCGTCGCGTCCGCTCCTAACGCCGCCGCGAGGTGCAAATACTGATGCACGTGATGCGCCGTCGGACGCGTGCTGCGATTCGCGAAATCTGGATCAAGCGTGCGGCGTCCGTCCGCGAGCGCGCGCACTTCGGCGGCGGAGCGTTTGTGCATTGTCACCGCGTCCGCCCGCTGCGCGATGCGCTCGGTCAGCAACAGGGAACGCCCGTGCGTTGCGTAACCGATGCGCCGCGGAATGCGCGCGAGCCACGGTTCGAGCGCGGAGCGAAACGAGTTCGGTAAAATCAGCGCCGCGTCAAAACGCCCCGCGCGCAAACGCCGCGCGACGTGCCACGGCGATTCGGCCTTGGCGAACGTGATGACCTCGTCAATCGCCGGATGTTGTTCCCACAGCCCCGCGAGCTTCTCGTGCGTCAGCAACGCGAGGTGCGCGCCCGGCAGCGCTTCGCGCAGTCGCGCCAGCGCGGGCGTGGACATGATCGCGTCCCCGAGCCAGTTCACGCCGCGCACGAGCAGGCGCGCGGGCGGCGGCGAGGGTGGGCGCGTGTCGCGGGTCGCCATGAGTTCAGCCGGAAATTTCGCGCGGCTCGGCGATGGGCGCGGGTGCGGTGATTGCCGTGGTTACTGCCGTTTCCGCGGCGACTGGATTTGCACCCGCAGGGGCGAGCGCGGGAGTGAGTGCGGGCGCGGCCGGCGGTTGCGCCTGCAATTTGAACCAAGCCTTCCAGCGATTATGCACCCAGAACCAGTTCGCGGGATCGCGGCGAATCGCGGCCTCGAACGCGCGGTTCACGTCGAGCGTGATGTCCGCGATCGGACGCGGTTTGTCGTCCGCGTGCGTCGGGATTTCGTCGCCCGCCTCCAATCGCCAGCGCCCCAGTCCGACGCGGTAACAAAAGCCCGTGAACAGCGGGCAGTCGTAGCGCAGCGCGAAGATTGCGGGCGCGTTTGAGGTGGAACAGGGCACGCCGAAAAACGGAATCATCAGCCCGTTGTCGCCCGCGTGTTGATCGGACAACAGACCGAGAATCAGCCGCGACTGGTGCATCGCCGCGCGCAGCGCCGCGCCGTCGGTGCGGCGCTCGAAGAAGAGACAGCCGGACTGTGCGCGCAGATTTTGGAGGAGTCGATTGAGGGAGGGTTGGCGCAGTCCGCGATAGGTGGTCGCGCCTTGGAAGCCCGGCAGCACCTCGCCGAAGCGCGCGTAGAGTTCAAAATTTCCGAAGTGTCCAATCGCGATCACGCGACTTTGCGAACCCGTTTCCCCCGGCTTTGGAAGCAAATGGTCGGTCTGTGTGAACTGGCAATACTCCTGCAACTGCGCCCACGGCATCCCCGCCGTCTTCACCGCGCAGGCAAAGTTTTCGCCGATGCGGCGGAAGTTTTCTTTCGCGATCGCGCGCAGTTCCGCCTCGGATTTTTCTCGCGCGAAGCACAGCCGCAGATTTTTGAGCACGACCTTCCGATGCCGCGCATCGAGCAAATGCACCGTCCCGCCAATGAACCTTCCGAGGCGCGCCACCCACGGCAGCGGCAGCAATTGCAGCGCGCCGATGACCGCGCGGGCGAGGAGGTAGAGGAGTTTGTCGCCCATTTAGTGCGGGGTGCGTTGAAGATGACCCGAACCCGCGGCAACGCAGGCGTAGCGCCGCCGTCCCGGCGGCTCAGAGCGTCCGAACGGTGAAGGTGCGCGAAGGGTCCGGCGCTCAGAAAGGTCCGACGGTGGTGAGGCGAGAGTCACGGCGTGCTTCGTCGTTCTGGACGGGTCACGCCGTGAGCCGCTGGGACGGCGGCGGTCCGCAAGCGCCGCCGCGGCCGGCGCTCCGGTTCGCGAATGCAGTTTCAATTTCGAGCGCATGGAATTCAGCGGAAGCAAATCTGCCGCACGCAGTCGTGGAAATCCTTCGCGCCGGCGAGGATTTTGATCTCCACGCGCATGAAGTACATCGGGAGATCGCGGCGGTCGATTTTCGGGAAGCGCACCGAGTCCTTCTGCGTGGTGATGATGATCTCGGCCTGCCGCTTTTTGCTGCGATTGATCACGTTCAAAATCTCCTGTTGCGTGAAACGGTGGTGATCGGCGAAGCGCTTCGAGTACACCAGCACGGCGCCCTGTTTCGTCAGGCTCTGCTCGAAACTCTCGGGCTGCGCGATGCCGCTGAGTGACGCGACGCGTTTGCCCGTGAGAAATTCCAGGCCCTTGCGTTCGCCCGTGAAGACATCCTCGAAATACAGCGGGTGATGAACGCACTCGATGATGCCCGCGGTGGGATTGTGTTTCGCAATCCGCTCGCGCAGCGCCGCCGTGTTGCCGTCGCTCTTGGTGATGAAGATCGTGCTCGCGCGCGCCAGATGCGTGGGGGGCTCGCGCAACGTGCCGCGCGGCAGCATGAACTCGTTGCCGAACGGCTGCTGGCAGTCAATCAGCACGATGTCGCGGCGGCGTCCGCGCAGTTTCCAATATTGAAAACCGTCGTCGAGCAGGAGGATGTCGCAGCCGAATTTCTCGACCGCGTAACGGCCGCTGCGCACGCGGTCCTTGTCCACGAGTACGATCACGTCCTTGAGATTCGAGGCGAGCATGTAGGGCTCGTCGCCGGCGGTTTCGGAATCGAGCAGCAGCGATTTGCCATCGGAGACAATGCGCGGCGGCGTGCGGTCTTCGCGCAGGAGAAGTTTGTCGAGCAAGCGGTGGCGCAACGGCGGTGGCTTCGAGCGGTAGCCGCG
>JAYVOY010000617.1:0-3306 GCA_043757645.1 Verrucomicrobiota bacterium | reverse complement strand
CGGCGGTGCGGCTGAGGGCCTGGAGAATGCCGAGCACTTCGGCGGCGGATTGCGAGTCGAGGTTGCCGGTGGGTTCGTCGGCGACGAGGAGCGGCGGGTCGGTGACGAGCGCACGAGCGATGGCGACGCGTTGTTCCTGCCCGCCGGAGAGCTGGCGCGGCGTGTGATGCGCGCGGTCGGCGAGGCCGACGAGTTCGAGCGCGGTGAGGACTTGGGCGCGGCGCTCGCGGCGGTTGAGGCGCGTGAGCAGGAGCGGGAGCTCGACGTTCTCGAACGCGGTGAGGACGGGGATGAGGTTAAAACTTTGGAAAACGAAGCCGACGTTTTGGTTCCGCCAATCGGCGAGTTGGGATTCGCTGAGGGTGGTGACGTCCTGGCCTTGCACGGTGCATTCGCCGTCGGTGGGGCGGTCCACGCCGGCGATGATGTGGAGCAGCGTGGATTTGCCGGAGCCGGACGGCCCCATCAACGCGATGAACTCGCCCGCGGGGATGTCGAGCGTGATGCCGTTCAACGCGGTCACGTTGATCTCACCCTGACGGTAGAGTTTGGTGAGTTTCCGGATGCTGACGATGTTGGCCGCGCCCATGCTGGGCGAAGGAGATAGAGCACGCGCGGCGATCGGGAAAGCACGAAGGAGAAATGTCGAAACGCGAATGACGAATGACGGCGGGGCCGACCGGGCTGCGGTTAACGGTCGTAGTACGGGTTGTCTGGTTCCGGCTGCAGCCGACGGAATACGCGCCGCCGCATTGCCCCTTTGCGCGCCGGGCGCGTTCCGCTAATCGTTGCCCCGTGATTCATCAATACGACTTCCTCGTGCTGGGCAGCGGGATCGCGGGGCTTTCCTTCGCGCTCAAGGTCGCGGCGCGCGGGCGCGTGGCGATCATCACCAAAAAGCATCGCGCGGAATCGAACACGAACTACGCGCAGGGCGGGATCGCGGCGGTCATCGGCAAGGAGGATTCGTTCGCGGCGCACCTGCGCGACACGCTCGAGGCGGGCGCGGGTTTGTGTCGTGAAACGGTCGTGCGGACGATCGTCGAGGAAGGTCCGGCGCGGATTCAGGAGTTAATCGAGCTGGGCGTGAAGTTCAGCGAGACGGAACGGCTGGGGACGGAAAAGGGTTTCGATCTCGGCATGGAGGGCGGCCATTCCGCGCGGCGCATTTTGCACGCGAAGGACACGACGGGCCGCGAGGTCGAGCGCGCGTTGCTGGCCGCGGTGGCGGCGCATCCGAACATCCGCGTGTTTGAAAATCATTTCGCGATCGACCTCATCACGACGCGCAAGCTCGGGCTGCCGGGCGCGAATCAGTGTCTCGGGGTTTATGTGTTGATGGACGCGGTGGGCACGGTCGGCACGTTTTCCGCGCCGGTGGTGATGCTCGCGACGGGCGGGTGCGGGAAGGTTTATTTGTACACAACCAACCCCGACATCGCGACGGGCGACGGCGTGGCGATGGCGTATCGCGCGGGCGCGGCGGTGGCGAACATGGAGTTCATCCAGTTTCACCCGACGTGTTTGTATCACCCGAAGGCGAAATCATTTCTCATCAGCGAGGCGGTGCGCGGCGAGGGCGGCGTGCTGCGGGATTTTTCCGGTTCGGAATTCATGGGGAAATATCACCCGCTGAAATCGCTCGCGCCGCGCGACATCGTGGCGCGCGCGATTGACACGGAGATGAAGCGCAGCGGCGCGGAGCACGTGTGGCTGGACATCACGCACAAGCCGGCGCGCTTCGTGATGGAGCGGTTCCCGAACATTTATCAGACGTGTTTCAAGTACGGGATCGACCTCACGAAGGAGCCGATCCCCGTCGTGCCCGCGGCGCATTATCAGTGCGGCGGCGTGGTGACGAACGTCGATGGCGAGACGGACATCGCGGGTTTGTACGCGGTCGGCGAGGTCGCCTGCACGGGACTCCACGGCGCCAACCGGCTCGCGAGCAATTCGCTGCTCGAGGCCGTCGTGTGCGCGCATCGCGCGGCGCGGCGCATTCTGGCCGAGCCGCGGCCCCGCGCGGAAATCGCCTTTCCCGGCTGGCAATCCGGCAACGCGCCCAACGCCGATGAACTGGTCGTGGTGTCCCACAACTGGGATGAAATCCGGCGCTTGATGTGGGACTACGTCGGTATCGTGCGCACGAACAAGCGCCTGCAACGCGCGCAGAAACGCATCGCGAATTTGCAGGAGGAAATCCTCGAGTATTACTGGGACTTCGTCGTGACGAGTGACCTTTTGGAATTGCGAAACATCGCGACGGTCGCCGAGGTCATCATCGCCTGCGCCTTGCAACGCCCCGAGAGTCGCGGGCTGAATTTCAACCTCGATTATCCCGCGGCCGACCCCGCGTGGGCGCAGCGCGATTCGGTGCTGCGGCGCGCGGGATGATTTGCGAAGGGCAAATCCACCGCGAAGCCGAAGGTGCCCGGGCTGCGAGCGAAAGAGGATGCCCCCCGAATTCCGAAATTCAACCGCGGATGACGCGGATCGCGCGGATGAAAACCGGGAAGCCCACGGTGGTTGAGCCGTAACGATGCAGTTGTAGCGCCGCCGTCTCGGCGGCTCCCACCGTCCAAAGGCGGCGGGGGCGGGCATTTTCCGCAGTGCAAAAGGTTCCCTGAACAGTGAACCAAAAGCGGCAGTGTGAATGGCCCGCGCGGATTGCCCACGCCAGGAGCCGCCGAGACGGCGGCGGTCCTTACTGCATCGTTCCGGCTCATCCGCGTCATCCGCGGTTAAGTAAATCCGGTATCGGGGTTCGGGTTGTCTCGATGCCAGATGGAATCAGGAACAGAGGCAGCGAGGCGAGAACCCGGACGCGTGGGCGGTGAGTGTTCTCGGCTTTCACTTTTTGAGTCCGCGTCAATGCCAGTGCTGGAGTTCGATGATGTTGCCCTCGGGATCGGCCATGTAAACGAGCGTGAGCCGGCCCGCGCCGGGGATGTCGAGGGTGACGACCTGGCCAACGTCGCGGCCGCCCCATTTGATAATCTCGGCGCGCTTGGTTTCGACATCGGGGACTTCAAAGGCGAGGTGCGCGAAGCCAGGGCGGTTGAGGCAGGTGCCGGGATTGGGTGCGTTTTTCGTGTATTGAAAAATCTCGAGGGTGGGGCCGTTGTCACCGTGGCCGGGCAGGCGCAGGTGGCGGCCGCAGATGCGTTCCCCGGGCATTCCAGTCAGCGCGTCGATGTGCGGGCCGTGGTGATTGCGCTCGGAGCTGACGGGTTCGCACGCGAAGACCTGCGTGTAGAAATCGGCGAGGCGTCGCCAGTCATCGGCGATGAGATTGGTGTGGGCGTA
>JAYVOY010000616.1:0-3324 GCA_043757645.1 Verrucomicrobiota bacterium | reverse complement strand
CCGCCAAAAATCCCAGCGGCCCCGACACCAGCTACGACCCCAACGAACCCGGCGTCACCAAGCGCGTCCAGCGCGGCGGCTCCTTCCTCTGCACCGATCTTTATTGCGGCGCGTATCGTCCCAGCACCCGCATGAAAACCTCGCCCGACACCGGCCTGCAACACTCTGGCTTCCGCTGCGCCCTCAGCGCGCCACCGCCGCACGCCGCGAAATAATTGTTTGCAGGAGACGAGGTGACGAGACTCCAACCACTCTTTCTCCGCGCAAATCGTCCCGCCCGCCGTGACCGCGATTCATTCCCACGTCCGTGAAAATGCGCGGTGAAAAAGCTCAAAGCTCAAATTTCAAAGCTCAAGGGAAACACCAAAAACCAATGGCATGAAATGCGCCGCCGCCACCACGAGGGCGTATCCGCGCACTGCCCCCGTCGCGCCGCCGTCCCGGCGGCTAACGGCGTCCGCACCGCGCCGTCCCGCACTTGGGTCCGCGTGCGGCGCTGGCCCACTGCGGATGCCGGAAGCCGCAGTTGGATCGCCCCTGCGGACCGCTCACGCCGTGAGCCGCCGGGACGGCGGCGCGACGGGCGGGCGTCATTCCGGGGCAGTGGCAAGCTGCGCCCCTACCACGAGCACTTGGATATTGGCCCTTCCCTTGAGCTTTTGAGCTTGGACCTCTTTGAGCTTTGAGTTCGAACCTCTTTGAGCTTTTCCGCCTCGCGCTGCAACATTGCCACCCACCCACCCCCGCCCCAAACTCCTCGCGCATGGACCTCATCAACCTCGCCGACGCGCCCGCCTTCACGACGAAGGACGACTCCGAAATCCGGGAACTCCTCGCCTACCGCAACTCGTCCATCCGCAACCAAAGCCTTGCCGAAGCCCGCGTCCCCGTGGGCGGCAGCACGATGGAGCATTACCACGCCAAGACTGAGGAGATTTACTACCTCACCCACGGCACCGGACGCATCCGCATCGAGGGCGAACTTCGCGACGTGCGCCCCGGCGACGCCATCGCGATTCCGCCCGGCAAAAAGCACAAACTCTGGAACACCGGCCCCGACATCCTCCGCCTCCTCTGCTGCTGCGCCCCGTGCTACGAACACCAGGACACGTTCATCACGGAGACGTGAACTGCCGCGACTGAAAAAATGAACCGCGACGTCCAAGGCCACCGAGTTGTCCGCTTGCGAACGCTGCTCATCGGAGCCGGCGTGCTACTCGGAATTGCCCTCGTCGTAGGATTTTGGAAACAGGAATTTGTGCGGGCGCAAGTGGCCGCGCAGATGTTGGGTAATCTCGAATTGGTCGCCCAAAAATATGGGCTGTATCTGCGCGACCGGGTCGATGCGGTGGAAATCTTCGAGATCGAAGAGGGCGCAAAGGCGACCAATACTGTTTCAATTGCGATTGGTCTGACTAAGGAGAAGCACGGCTACAGTGCCAGACAAAACCTAACCGGGAGTGCCGCCGAGACCTTCATGAACCGTTGGAGCCACATGAACTTTAACTGGTCTCTCTCGGCGATGTGTCACGAACCTGCATTCGTGGTTCGGTTTCTGAAAAATGGGAAACCCGAGTTGGAAACAACCCTTTGCCTCAAATGCCGGAACTTCGTTCTCCCTGATCTTCCTTTCTATGCGGAGATGGGTTTCGACACTGCCAACCCAGCTGGTAAGGCGTTTGTCGCGCACGTTCAAAGCTTGTTCCCCGATTCTCCCAAATGGAAGAAGGCGGAACCGAAACCCGCGCCGAGTTCAAAGCCCAAAGAATGAAACCCACCAAAATCCGCCTCTTCATCAAACCCGGCTGCCCGTGGTGCGATGAAGCCATCGAGTGGCTCGACGCCCGCGGCCTCCGCTACGAAACCCTCGACGTCAACCGCGACCCGCGCGCACGCGACGAAATGCGCAGCCTCACCGGCCAGACCAAAGCCCCCTCCATCGACGTGGACGACGAGATTCTCGCTGACTTCGGCGCCGACGAACTGGAATCATGGTGGACTGAAAACAATTTCAACTGAGCGCCCGTGAAATACAGAAACACGAAACTGAATCAGGAACGCAGGAAGGCAGGAATCCCGAACGGACCGCCATTGAAGAAATTCTTCATCTACCAATCCTCGCCTTCCTGCCGTTTCCGTTTCCTGCCGTTTCCGTTTCCTGCCGTTTCCGATTCCTGCCGTTTCCGATTCCTGCCTTCCTGCTTTCCTGATTCATCCGCGTTCCTCCCCCATTTCCTCCTTCGCTAAAATTTCATGACCGCCCCCACGCTCCCGCCCCCACGCCCGCGCCTCCCTGATTGGCTGCGGTTGAAACTCCCCACCTCGAGCAGCTTCATCGCCACGCGCAATCTCCTCGCCGACCTTGATCTCCACACCGTCTGCGAAAGCGCGAAGTGCCCGAACCATTGGGAATGCTGGAGCCGCGGCACCGCCACCTTCATGATCGCCGGCGACCGCTGCACCCGCGCCTGCGGCTTCTGCGCCGTCTCCACCGCGAAGCCCTTCGCCCTCGAAGCCGACGAACCCGCCCGCGTCGCCGCCGCCACGCAGCGCCTCAAACTCAAACACGTCGTCATCACCGCCGTCGCCCGCGACGACCTCGCCGACGGCGGCGCGGAACATTTCCGCCAGACCATCCACGCCGTGCGCGACGCCAATCCCGGCATCATCATCGAGGTGCTCGTCCCCGATTTCCTTGACCGCGATCTTTCGCTCGAAGTCGTCCTCTCCGCCGAGCCGCACGTCTTCAATCACAACCTCGAAACCGTCCGCCGCCTCACGCCCACCGTCCGCTCGCGCGCGACCTACGACCGCTCCCTCAGCGTCCTCGCGAAAGTGAAGGCCCGGCGCGGCGACACCATCCACACCAAGTCCGGCCTCATGCTCGGCCTCGGCGAAACCGAGGCGGAACTGTTCACCGCCATGGAAGATTTGCGCCGCGCGAATTGCGACCTCCTCACCCTCGGCCAATACCTCCAACCCACGCTGAAACACCTGCCCGTCGTGGCCTTCATCACCCCCGAGAAATTCGCCGAATACGCCCGCGTCGCCGCGCGCCTCGGCTTCACCCACGTCGCCAGCGGCCCGCTCGTCCGCAGCTCCTACCACGCCGACGAATTCTCGCCGCTGCCCTTGTAGGAGCCGACGTAAGGAGGCTCTAACCCGGAACCATGCCGTTGGCGGAGCGCCGCCGTCTCGGCGGCTCACGGCGTGGGGCAGTCCGCGGGGGGCAAATTGTCCGCGCGCTTTTGGTTCACTATTCAGTGAACATTTTGTGCTGTGGAAAAAGCGCGCCTCCGCTCCGTTTGGACGGTGTGAGCCGCC
>JAYVOY010000615.1:0-3329 GCA_043757645.1 Verrucomicrobiota bacterium | reverse complement strand
GCCGCGACGAGTTCGTCAAGCGCCGGCACGAACCGCGCGGGCTGGCCCTGCGCGCGCACCGCATCGGCGAGCACGCCGCCGTTGATGCCGGGGATTTCCGGCTCGCTCGCCGCATAAACCTCGGTGAGCCACAGACAATCGGCGTCGCGAAAACAGCCCGCGAACTCGCGCAGCAAACTCCGCGTGCGCGTGAAACGATGCGGCTGAAACGCGACGAGCAACCGCCCGCACCCGAGGCCCTTCAACGCCCGCAGCGTCGCCGCGATCTCGCGCGGGTGATGCCCGTAGTCGTCGTAAATCCGCACGCCGCCGCCGCTGTGGAGCAATTGCTGCCGCCGCGCCGCGCCCGCAAAGCCGCGCAGCGCCCGCGCGATGTCCGCCGCGTCGTAACCGAGTTCCGTCAGCAGCGCGACGACCGCCGCCGCGTTGGAAACATTTTTCTCGCCGACCAGATGGAGCGAGAAGCCGCCCAGCCGCTCCGAGCCGCGATGCACTTCAAACAACGTTTCTGCGGGCCGCGCGCGCTCCGCCGCGCGCTGCGTCACCGACTCGAGGCGGAATTGCGCGGCGGGATTGAAGCCGTAGGACACCGCGCCCGGCCGGCTCGCGAAGAGCGCGACGAGCGTCGGGTCATCCGCGCAATAAACCAGCCGCCCGCTCGTGTGGCGCGCGAAACGTTGGAACTCGTCGCAGATCGCCTCGAAGTTTTCGTAAAAATCGAGGTGCTCCTCGTCGACGTTGAGCACGATCGCGTGCTCGGGTTGGAACTCGCGCAACGTGCCGTCGCTCTCGTCCGCCTCCGCCACAAACCAAGTCTCCGACCCCGCCGCAGCCGCGAATCCATTGGTCGCAACCGCGTTGCCACCGCCGGCGCCCGCGAGCAACACGGGCTGCTCCGCGCCGCGGCTGAAGCGCGCGTTGCGCGCAAGTTGCGGTACCGCCGCGCCGATCGCGTAGCTCGGCGCGGCCTGCAATTTCTCCAGCGCAAAGGCGAGCAGCGACGAGGTCGTCGTCTTGCCGTGCATCCCCGCCACGCAGATGCCGCGCTGCCGCCGCACAAGCGCGGCGAGCAGACTGGCGCGGCGCGCGAGGGGAATTTGCAGTTGTTGCGCCGCGAGAATTTCCGGATTTTCCAGGCGAATGGCCGAGGAATAAACGACGAGGAACGGCGCGGGCGCGGGGAGATTCGCCGCCGCGTGGCCGGTCGCGAGGCGCGCGCCGCGCTGGCGCAGGCTCTCGACATCCTCGTTCGCGCACAAATCCGAGCCGCTCACGCCGAAGCCGAGATCGAGCAGCAAATGCCCGAGGCCGCTCATGCCGCAGCCGCCCGCGCCGATGAGATGCACCACGCCGCCCGCGGGCGCGCGGCCCAGAATCGCGCTGACTTCGTGGGGTTCGATGCGGTTCATGACAGGACGGCGCGGAAATCCCCGCGACGCAGTTGCGGGTTGGGCGCTTCCTCCGCCAGACGCACGAGCGGCGCGAGGCCGATCACTTCCACGATGCGGCGCGCGATGCCGTCGGCAGCCTGCGGAAAATGCCACGCGCCCAACGCGTCGCACATCCGCGCGCGCGCGGCGGCGTCGCGCAACAGGTCGAGAATCAGGCGCGCGAGTGGTTCGCCGGTCGCGCCGCGTTGTTCGAGCAAGCGCGCCGCGCCGGTGCGGACGAGCGATTGCGCGTTGTAGAACTGGTGATTGTCCACCGCCGCCGGATACGGAATGAGGATCGCGGGAAGGCGCATCGCGGCAAATTCCGCCAAGGAAGACGCGCCCGCGCGGCTCACCGCGACTGTGGCCGCGCCGAGGGCAAGTTCCATTTCGGTGAGGAAGGGACGCACGATGGCCTTCTGTCCGGTGGCCGCCCACGCGGCGCGGACTTTCTCAAAATCCTCCGCGCCGGTCAGATGCAGCACCTGCAGCTCCGCGGCCTCGCGCGCGAGGAGCGGCTGCGCGGCGAGCACGAGATCGTTGATGCCACTCGCGCCCTGACTGCCGCCCACGACGAGCAAAACGGGACGCTCCATCGCGAGGCCGAGCGCCGCGCGGCAACCGGCCGGCGGCAGCGGCAGGAATTGCGCCCGCACCGGCGTGCCCGTCGTGGTGATGCGTTGCAGAAACAAATGATCCGTGGCCGTCGCGAAGCCGACGAACGCCTCGTTCACCCAGTGCGCGAGCCAGCGGTTCGCGCGGCCGGGAATCGCGTTGGCCTCGTGAAAAAAAGTCGCCGCGCCGCACCACCGCCCCGCGAGCACCGGCGGCGCGCTGGTGAAGCCGCCCATCGCGAGCACCGCGCGCGGCGGAGTCGCGCGAAAAAGTTTTCGCGCCGCGCGCAGTGAACGCACAAAGCCAACGGCGAATTTTCCAAAACCACCGCGGCTCAGGCCGACGGCGGGCAGCGTTGCCACGCGCATTCCGCGAATGGCGCGCACCGCTTGTTGATCCACCTCTTTCGGCGACACGAGCAGCAGCACGTCGCAGCCGTGTTCCTGGAGCGCGTCCGCGATCGCGAGGCCGGGGAACAAGTGTCCACCCGTGCCGCCACACGCGATGGCCACCAACGGTCGGGAGGGCTGGGGTTTCATGGCGCGCGGGCTACGTCGCGGCGAGTTCGCGGTCGCCGAGAATTCCAGCGGACGCCGTTTCGGTCGCCTCCGAATGCCGCGAAATGCTGAGAAGAATTCCCAGCGCCACCAACATCATCAGCAGGCTCGAGCCGCCGTAGCTCACGAACGGCAGCGGCAGGCCCTTGTTCGGCAGCGAGCTCGTCACGACGCTGATGTTGATGAACGCCTGAAAACCGATGAGGAAACTGATCCCCGCACCGAGCAGAAAACCAAACCGATCGCGCGCGCGCGCCGCGATGAAAAGTCCGCTCGTCACCAAAACCATGTACGCGACCACGACGCCCAGGGTGGCGGCCAATCCGAGTTCCTCGCCAATGACGGACAAAATGAAGTCCGTCTGATTTTCGGGAACGAATCCGAGTTTTTGCAGGCCGTCGCCCAAGCCCAACCCAGTCCAACCGCCCGACGCCAGCGCCACAATTCCCTGCCACACCTGGTAGCCCACGCCCGCTTTGTTTTCCTCCAAATACCAAAAGGAAACGAGCCGCTTGAGGCGCACGGGATCGTGAAAAATCAGCACGCTGATTCCGCCGGCAAACAAGGCGCCGCCGCCCACCACCCACCGCCACGACGCGCCCGCCAGCACGAGCAGCGACGCGGTCACGAGCACCAGCAAGATGGTCGTCCCAAAATCCGGCTCGCGGAGAACCAGCGCCAACAACGGCGCCACCAGCAAGCCCGGCACGACCAACCCACGAACGGT
>JAYVOY010000614.1:0-3335 GCA_043757645.1 Verrucomicrobiota bacterium | reverse complement strand
AAGCAGGCTTACCGGCGCGTGTATGAAAGCGGCTCGGTTTATTTCAGCCACGACAAGCATCAGCGGGCGCTGACGAGCAAGGACATCAAGATTCAGCCGAAGCGGCATTCGGCGACGAACGCGGCGACTTGCTCGGGAGTCGGCGGAAGGCCGATGAGATCGAATGCGAGGCGGCGGATCAGCGCAACCGGAGCGGCGGGCGGCGAGCGGTGCAAATTCTTCTCGGCGAGTTTCGCGTCGATGAATTCGTCGATGGAATGTTTGCCGCCCGACACGGCGAGCGGCTGCAAACTCCAGTGCCCGCGCGGGGCTGGCCGCTGGGTCGCATCCGGGTCCGCGCCCGCGGCGGGCGACGCGGGCAGCGACGCGAGCAACAGGGCGGCGAGAACGGCGAGGATGCGCTTCATGCTTTTTTTCAGCGGGCGGCGGAAAAGATTCCAACCACCGACGCTGGCTTTCGGGAACGGTCTCATTCTTTCCGTGGATCGCGCCGGGAATTCAACGAAATCCGCGCCGAGCCAAAAATGGTCCTCGGAACAGCGGATGGTTCCAATTCGCTTTTGGCAATTGAGCGGCGCGGGGGCGCAGTTTCCGCGGCAGTCAGGAAGCCGGGTGGCAGGGTTGGTTTACTCGATGAATTTAATCGGGGCGAAGTCCGCGAGGTTGTTGCTCGGGCCGGCGTGGGTGGTGTTGAGGCGCTGGTATTCGCGCAGGCTGTTGCCCGCGCGATGGAGCTTGGGCTTGAGTCCCTGGTCGGCGACGCGATGGCGGGTGAAGTTCCCATACCACGCGGTGGCGGTCCCGGAACCGGGCTTGGCGGCCTCGGGGAACGCGGCGTAGGGAACATAGACCTCCACGCTCCAGAAATCCCCGCCGATAAAGACCGCGCTTTTGATTTGGGGATAGTCTTTCGAGAAATCCCTACCGCGGGCGTCCGCGACGGCGTTGTTGGCATTGATAATGAGGTGATAGAACTCCCCCTCGTTCTTGCCGGTTAAATCAAAGAGGAGTTCGATGTTATCATCCCACCAAGCCATAGAGTCGTCGCGCCCCTTAATGCCGCGTTCGAGTAGGTCGGGGGTGGGTTCCGTCATGCGGAAACCGAAGGTGATGCCATCCGGGGTCCAGACGGCGCGGACGGTGGTCGGATAAGTGGTGGCACTCTGCTTCTTGTCCCAACCGCGCACGAAGGGGTGCTCGGCGGCGCGCTGCCAGACGGCGTCAGTCAGTTGGCCGTCGATGACGGGATTCTCGCCGACCTTCCTCGCGATGAGGGGCTTGAGGCCGGTGCCTTCGGCTTGTTCCTTGGAGTCCTTGAAGAAGGCGGCAAAGGGCGCGGCATAGTAATCGATTCGCTGCAAAACCGTTTCCTGACCGGCGGCTTCAGTGCGGGCCTGCGCGAGAAGAGATTCCATCTGCTGCACGATGGCGCGGGGGAAACTGGCTTGGTGGATGGCTTTGGGCGAGAGGCGTTCGCCGGGCCAGCGCGTGGTTTCCCAGCGGGATACTTGGAGGTCCACAAGTTTATGAATGGTCGCGGCGGCGGGGCCATAGAGACGGCGGCAATATTCGTCGATGGCGGCGTCCACATTGAATTCGGGATTCCAAAGAACCTTCATCCAGCAATAGAGACTGAGGTGTTGGCGGGGCCAGTGATCGGTGGTGCCATTGATGAACGTGCCAACGGTTTTGTCGCGGTTGCGGCGGTAGAAATCCCGCACCGTGTGGGGGAATAGATAGGTCGCCGAGGTGCGGTCCTCGGGCCAACAGGAGTAATGCCAGTTCTGGATGCGGTGGCCGGTGAGTAAAATCCATTGATCGATCGTGGCCTGCTCGGTGCGGGCGATGGCCGGCTCCTTGTATTGCGCGAGGCCGGGCATGCCGCAGAGTTGGACTTCGACATTATCGGGGAACTCTATTCCCGCGGGGGCGGCGGTGTAGTTAAGATAGGGAAGATAGAGCACGGTCAGGTCAGGCCAGCGTTGTTTTACGACGCGGGCCAGGTCGGCGGTGAATTTGGCAACGATGCGCGAGGCCGAGCCATATTGGCCACCATCGGGATTCCATAGTTTGCGGCAATGGACGCAATAGCAGGCTATCTCGGCGTCGGCGGGGGAAACGGTGATGGATTTGTCGCTAATGCCGATGTGGGCGGGCGTTTTGCCGGCGACGTGGCGGGCTATGTTTTCGAGGTAAGTTTCGAGCGTGCGCGGATGACCGTAGCAAAGCATGGAGAAGTCGCGGGTACCGTCCGAGCGCAACTGAAATACTTCGGTGCGATTCGTTAGATAGTCGCCGATTTTCGACCAATCGGGGGAATGCACCACCAGCGAGTGCGGCCAGGAATTGCCGTGCCGCAGGAAGGTGTGGAGCGGCCCGAGTTGCGTGCCGCTGCCATTCCACGGATTCGACATCGGCGGCCAGATCTCGCGTTTGCGGAAGACCGGGGCGTCCTCGAGATGGGCGGCGCGGATGGCGAGCGTGTTGGTTTGCGGGATGGACTGCCCCAGTTCGCCGGGAAAATACCAGCGCACGCCGACGAAGCGTTCGGCAAATTCATAGACACCCCACGCGGTGCCGTCCGAGTGCGCGCGCGTGCCGTCCACCGCGCCGTCGCGCCCGACGATCAGGATGTGGTCGGGCACGGTCTTGATGGCAAAGCCCTCGATGGGCAGGGTTTTGCCTGCGAGTCCATTTTGGGCGGCCAGTTCGGAATCGCCCAACACCAAGGCGGGCGGCGTGAACTTGCCGCGCACGATGGGCAGCGTCGCACCCGTGGCGCGCGCGATGAATCCCTGCAAGGCTTGCGCGGCTTGGTTCAACGCGCCGGAGGCACCCGCGGGCAACACGATGGACGCCTTGGGCTTGCCGTCCGCGACGAGCACGATGGGCGGATGTTCGAGCGGCTTCTTGAGCGTGACGGGATTCAAGTCATCGGCGGCATGGGCGGCGAGCGCGGCACCGAGAGTGAGCAGGGGCAGGAAGGCTTTGCGAATTGTCGGGCGGACGACGAAGGAGTTCATGATTTTGTGGGGAGAACAATGGCTGCGAGCGGAAAATCAGACACCGAAAATGCGGGCCATAAATTCAGGGCAACGGCGCTGGTTTTGGGCCGCGAGGGAGGTGCCGAGTGAGTGCATGACGGGATTGAACCCGGCGAGGGGAAACTCGTCGATAGAGAACGTCGCGCCCCCACGGCGCGGGCGCGTCTCAGTTTTTTTGCATCCCCGATTTCTTCTCATTAGCACCCGGCTTCAGCCGGGTGTCCGTGACCGAACCAAACGTTCAACCGCTTCAGCGGTTTTGCGGTGGGGCCAAACCGCTGAAGCGGTTGT
>JAYVOY010000613.1:0-3335 GCA_043757645.1 Verrucomicrobiota bacterium | reverse complement strand
CGGATGTCGCGCTCACCGACGCGCAACTGGGCAGCGTTTTGGGCGCGTTCTTTTTGAGCTACGCATTGTTTCAAATTCCGACCGGTTGGGCGAGCGACCGCTTCGGCGCACGCGCGATGCTCACGAGTTACATCGTGCTGTGGTCGCTGTTCACCGGGCTAACCGGTTTCATGTCCAGCTTCATGGGACTGCTGGTGATGCGCCTGCTCTGCGGCGCGGCGGAGGCGGGCGCGTATCCGACGTGCGGCGCCGTGATCCGGCGCTGGATTCCATTGGAAGCGCGGGCGCGCTCGAGTTCGTTGGTTGCCTTCGGCGGGCGCATCGGTGGGACACTCGCGCCGTTTCTCACGGCGTGGATGGTGGTGCAACTGGGCCATTGGCGGCGACCGTTGTGGATCGATGGCGCGGTCGGTCTCATCGTCGCGGCCATCTATTGGAGAGTGGTGCGGAACAGTCCCGAGGAACATCCCGACTGCAATGACGCCGAGCGCGCGCTCATTGGGAAACCGCCAGTTGAACCGCCCGTTCCCACCGGGGAGTTCTTTGCGATGCTGGGTGCATTTTTTTGCAGCCGCAACCTTTGCCTCAACGGCATCGGACAGTTTTGCACCAACATCGGCTGGGCATTTCTCATCACCTGGCTGCCCAAGTATCTCAAGCAGGAGAAACACGTCGCGGACGTGGATGGCGGGAGCATGGTCACACTCGTGCTCGCGTGCGGCATGATCGGCCAGCTCGTCGGAGGACTCGTCGCCGACGCGGCGTTGCGTCGTCTCGGTTTGCGCTGGGGCCGTGCGCTTCCGCTATTCGTCTCGGGATTCCTCGCCGGCTCAGCCTACTTGGTCTGCCTGAACGTGGACTCAGCCTGGGGTGTCGTCGCGTGTTGCTGCGTGGTGTCGTTCGCGGTGGATCTGGGCAATCCCACGACGTGGGCGTTCATGCAGGACGTCGGCGGTCGCGCGACCGCCGCCGCGTTTGGTTGGGGCAATATGTGGGGGAACTTGGGTGCCGCCGCCATTGCGAAGCTCGCGCCGTGGATTGTCGCCGCGGCCGCGACGCCGGTTGTGGGGCAGCGCAACGTGTTTCTTGTCTGCGCCAGCGCGCTGTTTCTTTACGGTCTCATCTCGCTCGGACTGGACGCGACGAAACCCGTGTTGAAGCAGCGCGAGGCGGTGGCGTGAGCGCAAACGCCAAGAAGTTGGATTGACCGCAAAGAGCGCAAAGAGACGCAAAGGGGGGGATCAAATCGGTGGTCCGAACGTCCCTTCCTCCATTTTCTCCGTTCTCTCCGGGCTTGCAGCCCTGAGTCGTAACGATGCAGTGGGTAGGACCGCCGCCGTCTCGGCGGCTCCGGGCGTGGGCAGTCCGCGCGGGCCATTCACCCCTCCTTTTTTGGTTCACAGTTCCGGGAACATTTTGAACTGCGGAAAATGCCCGCCTCCGCCGCCTTTGGCCGAATCCATGCAGTCGCACGCGCAAGCAAACCCAGCGGCGGCCTGTGGCGGCGGGGCGGAGCGCGGCGTTTACGCCGCTTCACCAGCCGCACTGAATAGTGCGTTCGTTTTGCGTTCGTGCCCGCCCATTGTTCGTACGGTGAAGCGGCGTAAACGCCGCGCGCCGGTCGCGTTTCAACGGCATGGATTCAGTTTGGATGGTGGGAGCCGCCGAGACGGCGGCGGTCCTACGGCATCGTTACGGCTGAGAATTCCCCGTTCTTGGCCAGTGTGATGCGCGGCGAACATTACGAGTCCCCCGCCCTTGCGACAGTCGTGGAATTGTCCGCACCCCCTTTTGTACTGCGGTGGCAAAGCGTTAGCGGCGACACCGCTTTCGAGCGTGCGAGGACGGTGCGAAAATGCCAGCGAGCGTTGAGCGTGCGGCACGCGGGCGAGTGCCGGTAATTCGCCCGCTCCTCGCGCGTGCGCAAGCGCCGTCGCCGCTACCGCTCTGCCGGCGCAGTACAAATCGGGTGTGGGTCCGCGGGGCATCTGGTACGGAGTCCCGCCTTCAGGCGGCCCGGCGGCCCCACTCGCGGCGCACCCGCGAATTCCCAACGTCGCGGTGCGGGCGGACGCCGGGCCGCCTAAAGGCGGGACTCCGTACCCGCGCGACGCACACCCGGCCGCGCGCGGCGACGGCCCTACCGCACCAACATCCAATCCAGCGTCGCGTTCGCCGGCGCGTTTTTCTCGAAGGTCACGGTGAATCCCTCGGCCGTCTTTTCCGAGATGGCACGCTGGCCGAGCCACGATTGCTCGAGGAACACGGCGTAATCACCGTCGGCCTCGGGCGTCGGAAACTTCACGCGCACACTCGCGCTGTTCGCGGCGACGGCGACATTTTTGCCGCGCAGATTCTTCGCCGGCTTCGCATCGCCAGAAATTCCCGCGACGCCCGAAACCGCGCCGCCCGCCTGCATGCCGCCGCCGACGAATTGGAATTCGCCCGTCTCGCGACTGACCTTCAGGGACGCGGTTTGCACCACGCTGGCGGGCGTGCTCACGGCCTTGGTGATGCCGGTTTTGCCGAGGTCATTGTTCGTCGCGGCCTTCGCGCCGTAGAACCATTGGATCGGTTGCTCGTGATACGGCTGCTGAAAGAGAATCGCCGCGCGCGCGAAGTCGGCCTTGAAATTCAGGCCGATGGTCGCGGCGGAATTCACCACAAGCACGTTGTCCCACGCGGGCTTTTGTTCGTAGCGATTCGTCACCGCGTCGAGATTCGCCGCGCCGCCCGCGACGGTGACGACCGAGTAACGCGAGGCCGCGCCGTTGTTCGCCGCATCAATCACCGCGGCGGGGAATTGTCCCGGCACGTCCTCCCACATCCACACGCGAAACGCCTGCGGCTTGAACGGGTCCGGCCCGATGGCCTGCTCGACCTCGTCGCCCTTCGCAAAATCAAACGGCGTCTCGGCCCACGCGTGCTTTGCGAGGCCCAGCGTGCGCTGGCCGCCGCGGTCGCCGCCGGGAATCGCGCGCGACACATCGTTCACGTACGCGCCCGGCGCGATGATGTAACTGAGCGGGCGAATGTGGTCGTCCCACGTGTAATTCTCCGTCTTGTAGAGCGTCGGACTGCCCGCGCTTTTCGCGCCCCACCAGAAGCGTTGAATCTCGATTTCCCTCGTGCCCTTCGGGCCTTCGGAAAATTTCGTGATGAGGTACCAGCGCAAACTTCCCTTCGGCGTTTTCTCGCCCGGCTCGGTCAGCGCGAAGTAGCGGCCGAGCACGTCCTTCGTCCAGCCGCAGTCTTTGTCGCCGCGAATGAGGCCGCCGAATTTGCGTTCGTTCGCGCCCGTGATGGAATTCTTGATGAGCGACGTGGTGTAATCC
>JAYVOY010000612.1:0-3350 GCA_043757645.1 Verrucomicrobiota bacterium | reverse complement strand
GCTTGCCCGTGGGGCTGATGACGACGTTCGCGCCGATGCGGGCGTTCTTGTCGATGATGGCGTTGTCGATGCGCGTGTTGTTGCCGATGCCGATGGGCGGGCGGCCCTGCGCGGCGTTCTCCTTTATCGACCCGAGGGACTCGTAGTAGTCATTTCCAAGCAGCACGACGCGGTGCAGCGTCACGCCGTGCCCGAGGCTGCTGCGAATGCCGACGATGGAGTGGCTGATCTTCGAGAAGTTCACGATGCAGCCGTCCGAAATCACCGCGTGATCGATCAGCGCGCCGTTGACCTTCGAGGCCGGCAGGAACCGCGGGCGCGTGTAAATCGGCGCGGCCATGTTGAAGAAATCAAAGCGCGGCAAATCGGCGGCGACATCGAGGTTCGCCTCGAAGAACGCGCGGATCGTCCCGATGTCCTCCCAGTAGCCCTGGAAAATGTGCGACGAAACGCGGTGCGTCTGAATCGCCTGCGGGATGATGTGCTTGCCGAAATCCGTCTGCGTGTTGTCGAGCAGCTTCGCGAGCACGCTGCGGTTGAAAACGTAGATGCCCATCGACGCCAGAAAATATTCGTCGGACCCGACCACGCCGAACTTTTCGTACAATTCCGACGGGAGCCGCAAGCCATCGAGCAGCGCGGGATCCTTCGGTTTTTCCACGAAGCGCGTGATGCGCCGGTCGGCGTCGATCTGCATGATCCCCAGCGCCTGCGCGTCTTTGCGCACGACCGGGATGGTCGCAATCGTGAGTTCGGACTGCGACTCGATGTGCTGCTCGACGATGGGGCGGAAATCCATCCGGTAGAGCTGATCGCCACTGAGGACGATCACGTAGTCGAAGTCGTGGTTGTAAAGGTGGACGAGGTTTTTCCGCACCGCGTCCGCCGTGCCCTGATACCACGAGGTGTCGGTCAGCGTTTGTTCCGCCGCGAGGATTTCCACGAAGCCGCCGGAGAAATGATCGAATTTATACGACTGGGAAATGTGCCGATGCAGGGAGGCGGAGTTGAACTGCGTGAGGACATACACGCGCTTGAAGCCCGAGTTGATGCAGTTGGAAATCGGGATGTCCACCAACCGGTATTTGCCCGCCAGCGGGACGGCGGGTTTCGAGCGGTCTTTGGTGAGTGGATACAAGCGCGTGCCCGCGCCGCCACCCATGATGACGCACATGACGTTGCTGGTGGAAGGAGCCTGTCGTTTCGCCACGGAGTTGGACATAACAGTTGCTTTACTTTGCGGAGTGGAGCCGTTAACCACCCGCACCTTATCGCCCGGGGCGAACTGAACAAAAGCAAAAACAAACCTATGTGTGGAATCGTTGGCTATGTGGGACCGAAAGAAGCCGCGCCGATCCTTCTCGAAGGACTGCGCCGCTTGGAGTACCGCGGCTATGACAGCGCGGGCATCTCGATTCTCGCTCAAGGACACCTCGGGACGCGCAAGAAGAAAGGCAAGATCGACGAGGGTCTCGCCAAGCTCCTCGCGACTCAGCCGCTGCCCGGCTCCGTCGGCATCGGCCACACGCGCTGGGCCACGCACGGCCCGCCGTCGGATGTCAATTCCCACCCGCATCCGGACCAAGGCGGCACGATCACGATCGTTCACAACGGCGTCATCGAAAACCACGACCGCCTCAAGGACCGCCTGCTGAAAGCCGGCCACGTTTTCCAATCCTCGACCGACACCGAAGTCCTCGCGCACGTCATCGGTGAACATTACGAACGCCTCAAGAAAGACGGCTTCCCCGCGCGCACCAACGGCGCCGCGAACACCGGCTCGCACCCGCTCGCGCAGGCCGTCATCAGCGCGCTGCGCGAGGTCATCGGCACCTACGGCATCGCGGTGCTTTGCACGGATTTTCCGGGAATCATCGTCGGCGCGCGGCGCGGCTCGCCGCTGATTGTCGGTGTCGGTGAGGGCGAAAATTTCCTCGCCAGCGACGCGAGCGCGATCGTCGCCCACACGCGGCAGGTCGTTTATCTGAACGACTACGACGTCGTCACGCTCACCGCCGACGGTTTCAAACTCGACAACCTCGGCAACGACACCGCCGTCGCGCAGATCACCAAGCTCGAATTCGACGCCGAGGCCACCGAGAAAGGCGCCTACCCGCACTTCATGCTCAAGGAGATTTTCGAGCAGGGCCGCACCGTGCAGAACGCCCTCCGCGGCCGCATCGATCACGATGAATCCACCGTGAAATTCGGCGGCTTGAACATGTCCATCGCCGAGCTGCGCGCCGTCGATCAAATCGTCATCGCCGCGTGCGGCACGAGCTGGCACGCCGCGCTGGTCGGCGAATATTTGCTCGAGGAATTCGCGCACATTCCCGTCGAGGTCGAATACGCCAGCGAGTTCCGCTACCGCAACGCGCCGGTCGAAAAACACACGCTCGTCCTCGTCATCACGCAGTCCGGCGAAACCGCCGACACGCTCGCCAGCCTGCGCGAGGCCAAGCGTCGCGGCCACAAGGTGATGTCCATTTGCAACGTCGTCGGCAGCACCATCGCGCGCGAAGCCGACGGTGGAATTTATCTCCACGCCGGCCCGGAAATCGGCGTCGCCTCGACGAAGGCCTTCACGTCGCAGGTCACCGTGCTCACGCTGTTCGCGCTCTTGATGGGCCGCATTCGGATGCTCTCGGCGAGCCGTGGAATGCAGATCATTCGCGCGCTCGAGGAAGCGCCGAAACAGATCGAGGCGATTTTGCAACAGGACGATGCGATCAAAAAAATCGCGCTCAAATACGCCCACGCCGAAGACTTCTTCTTCCTCGGCCGCCAATACAATTTCCCCGTCGCCCTCGAGGGCGCGCTCAAGCTCAAGGAAATTTCCTACATCCACGCCGAGGGTTATCCCGCCGCCGAAATGAAGCACGGCCCCATCGCGATGATCGACGAGCGCACGCCGACGGTCGTGCTCATCCCGTCCGATTTGCTCTACGAAAAAACCGAGAGCAGCCTCCAGGAAATCAAGGCGCGCAAAGGCCCGATCATCGCCCTCGCCACCGCGGGCAACACACGCATTGCCAAACAGGCCGACGACGTGATCTACCTCCCGCCGACGCTTGAGCCAGTCTGGCCGCTGCTGGCCGTGATTCCCCTGCAACTCCTCGCCTACCACATCGCCGTCGCCCGCGGCTGCGACGTGGACAAGCCCCGCAACCTCGCGAAAAGCGTGACGGTGGAATAGCCCTCCGCACCGCGCGATCGGTCGGCAAGCAAATTACCCGCGCGGAGGCGCAGAGGGGTGTGATTAAAAGTGGGTGAGGTAGCGCAGACTTCCCAGTCTGCGGTGTCGCCGATTTCCCAATCGGCGCGGCGTGGCACGGCACAGGGGCGTTGAA
>JAYVOY010000611.1:0-3351 GCA_043757645.1 Verrucomicrobiota bacterium | reverse complement strand
CACGACGAGAATATGCGGTCGGGTCAGGCTGTTCATAAGGCGATAGGTTTGGGTTGGGGGATTCGCAAAAATCGTGCTCATAGGCTGGGGTTGGCGCGTCCGCCGCCGCCTGCGAGCCAGGCGGGTGCCGCGCCGTGGGGCGAAGTTTTTGGTTGGGCCGCGTTCATTTTGACTTCGGTTGGCGGGCGGGTCGCCGGGACTCGCCCTTTGGAATAGGCATCGGCGGGTGCGGGAAAATCTTGAGAGCGATTCGCACCCGGTGAGAGATAAACCCGAATTCCGAAGTGGGATTTGGTGGGCCGCTGGAGCGCGGCCCTCCGGGCCGCAGCAGCCGCGCGCGCGAGGGGAGCGTGAGATGTGTTGTCGCGTCCGCGACGGGCGCGGCCGCTGCGGGCGGGACGCCCGCGCTCCGTGCGGAGGTTGCAGCAGCGTGCTCGCTTCGGAGTTCGGGATAAAGCCGAACCCCTGCGGTTGAAACGCGACCGGGGCGCGGCGTTTACGCCGCTTCCCCGCCCGCCCGCGGGGCGGTTGGCCATTGCTGCTGAAGCGGGCGCGGTTGCCAGAGCGAAATCTCGCGATCCCGTTTTGATTTCCCGCGGGGGATCGACCGCGGTGAAATCATTTCCGCGGTTTTCTCACCAAGTGGCTGCCCGTTCCCGTGAGGGGATTAAACCAGCGCAGGCCGGGGAAACGGATGAAATCGGCGTCGGTTGTGTGCAGCGTCGCGTCGCGTTCGAGTGCGGCGAAGGCGATCTGCGCGTCGGTCACCAAATTTCCGGCGGTGCCCACGCCCGCGAGCAGTTTCAGCACTTCCTCGATTTGGTTCGGACTGGATTCCAGCACCTCCACGCACGCCTGCGCGAGCCATGCCCGCACGTGACCCGCGGCCTCGGCAATGGCCATCGGGTGGTGGAAAGCCCGGGCATTGGTCGCGATGCGGACGAACCCAAAAATCACGACGGGCGGAAGACCCACCGGCTCGGTGCCCGACAAACATTCCTGCCACCACGCCACGGCCTTCGGATGAAACGGCGACGCGGAATCGTGGGCGTAGATCAACAGATTGATGTCGGGAATGATCATGCGCGCTTGCGCGGGGTCTTGGTTTGAAACGCATCGACCTCCAACTCATCGCTCATCTTGTTCAGGCTGGTGGGGTCGATTCCCGCGCGCAGTCCCATTGGTCGAGCCTTGACGACAAAGCGGGTGGCCTTGGCTTGAACACGGTTGCCCGTGAGGCCGGCGCGCAACGCGGTGTTGAGGGTTTCCTTGAACGAGCGGCGGGAACGGTGCATCGCGTCGTGCAGCAGCAGGACGACCTCCTTTTCAAGCGTCACGGTGGTTCTCATGCAAGCATCATGATGCTCAAAAGTTTGGGCGTCAAGATGTCCACAACAATCGCCGGTGAAGCCTCGCTCCGGCAAAGCCTTGCGGAGCGCCGAGCACCCGCTCGGCGTGGGACCAACGCGACTGTCCACGCCGAGCCGGTGCTCGGCGCTCCGTGGGTTGGCGCAAGATGCCGCATTGCCATGCTTGGCGCGCACCGGCATTTCTCGACGGGTTCCCCGATCTCATTAGCACCCGGCTTCAGCCGGGTGTCGGATCGGCGAAATTGGTGAGAACCGCTTCAGCGGTTTTCATGGCGGGGGAAACCGCTTCAGCGGTTTGATTTGTTTGTGGCGTCGGTCCACCCGGCTGACGCCGGGTGCTAATGCGAGGGGAGCCAGAACGGACGGCAACCCGGACGCGCTCAATCTCGCGAAGCGGATTCCAATTCGAGGAGTTTTTGGTACGCGGCTTGCAGTGTCGCGACGAGCGGCGAGCGCGCGAGCGGGTGGCCGTCGAGCGCGGTGGCGGCGACAAGGCCGAGGGTGCTGAGGGTGAGGAAAACACCGCTGCTGGCGCGGAGGCGCGCGGGGGTGAGGCGGGTTTCGGCGCAGGGGATTTCCAAGGCGCGGCAAAGTTCCAGCACGACGCCACGCGTGACGCCGCCAAGCAAGCCCGCGGCAATCGGGGGCGTGCAGACACAATCGCCTTCGATCGCGAACACGTTGGCGGCGGCGGCTTCGGTGATGTCGCCGTCGGTGTTGAGCAGCAGGGCTTCGTCGGCGTCGGCGGCCTCGGCTTCGGCGCGGGCGAGGACGTTGGCGAGTTTGTTGATGGTTTTGAAATTGGCGAGGGCATCGCCGGCGGGAACGCGAAGCGAACTGGTGATGAGGCGGCACATGGGCGGCGCGGCACTCGGCGTGGGCGCGAGCGGATGCAGCGTCATCACGAGACGCGGATGATCGGAGCCGCGGGGCGAGTAGCCGCGCGCGCCACTGCCGCGACTCACGGTGAGGCGGAGAATTGCCGCCGACAGTTCATTGAGCGCGATGAGTTTCGTGATCGCGGCGCCGAGGCGGGCTTGGTCGGTGGGCAATTTGAGCCGCAGAAAATCCGCGCCTTGCACGAGTCGTTGCCAGTGTTGCGGCCAGCGAAACGGACGGCCCGCGTGGACGAGCAGGGTCTCGAAAAGCCCGTCACCGAGGAGAAATGCGCGGTCGCTCACGGGAATGAGAGCCTCGGCTTCGGGCACGAAAAGTCCGTCGAGATAAACGATCATGGGCGAAAAATGGCGGAGCAGCGGCGAAGCATTCTCGCCGGCCGCAGAACCGCGGTACGGAGTCCCGCCTTTAGGCGGCGGGGCGTGCGTTCGCGGGGAGATCACAGAGAATTTCCGAAACCCACGGTGCTGCGGACGTCCCGCCGCCTAAAGGCTGGACTCCGAACGGGGGACACCGGCACCCGCGCGCTTTTGGTGCCCGCCTTCACGCGACGAGTTGCTGCACGACCTTGCCGCCCACGTCGGTGAGGCGGAAATCGCGGCCTTGGAAACGATACGTCAGTCGCGTGTGATCGAGGCCGAAGAGGTGCAGCAGCGTGGCTTGGAGATCGTTCACGTGGACGGCGTCCTTTGTGATGCTCCAGCCGATTTCATCGGTTTCGCCGTGGACTTGTCCGCCTTTGATGCCACCGCCCGCGAGCCACAACGTGAAGGCGAACGGATGATGATCGCGGCCCGTGACGATTTTGCTGCCGCCGCGATTTTCGCCGAGTGGCGTGCGGCCAAATTCGGAACCCCACACGACGAGCGTGGAACCGAGCAGCCCGCGTTGTTTCAAATCTTTCAACAGCGCGGCGAGGGGCTGATCGGCCATGCCGGCGTTGAAGGCGAGTTCGGGATTCAGGTTGCTGTGATGATCCCAGGACGCGTGGAAAATATTGATGAACCGCACGCCGCGCTCGACGAGGCGGCGCGCGAGGAGGCAGTTCGTCGCGAACGTGCGATACGTGCCCGGCCCGCCGCCG
>JAYVOY010000610.1:0-3353 GCA_043757645.1 Verrucomicrobiota bacterium | reverse complement strand
TCACGTGCAGCATCAACGTCGTTTTGCCCGACGATTCCGGCCCGAAAATCTCGACCACGCGTCCGCGCGGCAAACCACCGACGCCCAGCGCCAAATCCAGCGCCAGCGCGCCCGTGGGAATCACCTCGATCAGCCGGTTCGCCCGCGCGTCGCCGAGCCGCATAATGCTGCCGTCGCCGTAGGCTTTCTGGATCGACGAGATCGCCTCGTCCAGATCGCGCGCCTTCGTGGCGGTCAGTTTGGCGGCCTCGGCGGCGGCTTTGTCGGCAACGGCAACCTTCTCGGTGGTTTTGGGCGGCATAAGTTTTCTCCGTAAAAAATGTTCGCAGGGTTGTAGGGAATGCACTCGGGCAAGTCAATGTTGGCCGCGAGATTTTGTCGCCGCTCGGAGTGGAGCGAGACCGTTCCCGGAGCGCCGCCGTCTCGGCGGCTCACGGCGTGGTGGGTCGCGACCGGTGAGCCACGCCCAAATCTCGGGTTCAACATCCGGTGAACCTGAATTCAGCAGTTGGAAAATGTTGAACCACGGATGCACACGGATGCACACGGATGAAAATCACTTTCGGCCCACTCACCGCTGGGTGAAGCGCGGGTGTGATTAAAAGCGGGTGAGAGCCGCGGGGCCGCGCGAGAGGTCTGCTGGCACGTCGGGTCGCTGGCCCGCAGCGCCAACGGCGCGACCTCATTCCAGCCTGGGGCAGCGCCCCAGGAAACGGTTACCCATGCCGGGAAGGGCTGAAAGCCCGCGCCAGACTCGTGCCGCGGCGCTGGTAACGGCCACCGCAGTCAATGAATTGGGGCGCACCGTTGGCGCTCGGGGAGTGGCTTGGCGCGGGTCGTGGGGCGCTGCCCCACGCTGGTATAACACCGGGCCTTTGGCCCTGCCGCGCCGTAGCTCACCCACATTGAATCACACCCGTGGAGCGCGGACGCACGAGACAACCTTTGCCATCCGTGTGCATCCGTGTGCATCCGTGGTTCGACTGCCGCGTTTTGGGTGAAACTTTCCGCTCCCCGCGCCATCCCCACGTGATCGCGCTTGGACGGTGTGAGCCGCCGAGACGGCGGCGCGCCTGCCGCATCGTCCCGCGCCCGAATGTCACGCTGTTCCTCTGGACATCCCTGCGACGGGTTTTAAGTTCCGCGCCGCAGAAAAATTATGAAACGCATTCTCTTGTTCATCGGAACCAATCTGGCCGTGATGTTGTTGATCTCGCTGATCAGCAGCGCGTTCGGGGTGGATCGTTACTTCACGCGAAACGGCCTGAACTACACGACCCTGCTGGCGTATTCGGCGGTGGTCGGTTTCACCGGCAGTTTGTTTTCGCTGCTGATTTCGAAGTGGATGGCGAAATTCGCCTACGGCGTGCAGGTCATCGAAAAGCCCGCGAGCCAGGCCGAGCAATGGCTCGTGGACAAGATTCGCGAACTGTCGAAGAAGGCCGGCGTCGCGATGCCGGAAGTCGGCGTGTACGAGAGCGAGGAGGTTAATGCCTTCGCGACCGGGCCGACGCGCAACAACGCGCTGGTGGCCGTCAGCTCGGGGCTGATTCACAACATGAACCTGCGCCAGATCGAGGGCGTGCTGGCGCATGAAATGTCGCACATCGCCAACGGCGACATGGTGACGATGACGCTGTTGCAGGGCGTGTTGAACACGTTCGTCGTGTTCTTCTCGAAGATCATCGGCTACGCGGTGGATCAGGCGATGCGGGGGAATGACGAGCGCCGCAGTGGTCCGGGCTGGGGTTATATGATCGGGTCGATGGTCGCGCAAATCGTGCTCGGGCTGTTCGCCAGCATGATTGTGATGGCCTTCTCGCGGCACCGCGAATTCCGCGCGGACGCGATGGCCGCGCAGCTCGAGGGCAAGGACGCGATGCTCGCCGCGCTCCAGCGCCTCCAACAAATCACGAGCGGCGGCGGCGTGATCGACGACCGCGCGCAGTCGGTGAGCGCGTTCAAGATCAATCATCCCTCGCATGGTTTCATGGCGCTCTTCGCCTCGCATCCGCCGCTCGAGGATCGCATCGCGGCGCTGGAACGGCTGGCGTGAACATTCGTTGAATGCCGGACAGCCGCAGGACGCGTGTTTTCACCCGCCCGCTTTCGCCGGGCGTATTTGGGCGCTGTCCTCGTAGCGCCGCCGTCTCGGCGGCTCCCGGTGTCCGAAGGCCGACGGGGCGAGCTTCGCCCAAAGCCCGGCCCGAACTGGGGAAGGGAAGCCTTGGACACTCCGAGCCTGCGGACACCTCACGCCGTGAGCCGCCGAGACGGCGGCGCTACGTTCCGGTTCGTGGTTGGGGGAAGCGGCAAGCCGCGCCGCCCCCGCCGTGCTTTCGGCTTGTCACTGGGCAAGTGCCGCGTAGTTGTTTGGCATGATCCAACTGTTTCAGTTTCCTTGGAGTCCCTTCTGCATCGTGCAACGGCGGATTCTCGAATTCGCCGGCGCGCGTTTTCAACTGGTCGAGGTTCCCAACACCGAACGCTCACGCGTGTGGCAGCTCACGCGGCAGCGGTATTACGCCGTGCCGGTGGTCAAGGACGGGCGCGAGGTCGTGTTCGAGACGGACGAGAATTCGCAGGTCATCGCGAAATATCTCGACGCGAAGTTGCAGCTCGACCTCTTCCCGCCGCAGTGGGAGGGCGTGCAGGATTTGCTCTGGCGCTACATCGAGAACGACATCGAAGGCCCGTGTTTCAAGCTCAACGACGTGTACTTCGCGGAGTTCGTCCCGCGCGACGAGTGGCTCGTGTTTCTGCGCCACAAGGAGCGCAAGTTTGGCCGCGGCTGCATCGCGAGCTGGCACGCGCAGCAGGCGAGCCTCCAGGCGGAACTCGCCGACCGCCTCGCGCCCTTCGAGCAAATGCTCGCCACGCGGCCCTTCCTGCTCGATCAACAGCCGCGCTTCGTCGATTTCGATTTGCACGGCATGCTCGGCAATTTTCTCTTCTCCGGTCATTACCAACTGCCCGTCGCGTTGAATCACCTCGGCGATTGGTATCGCCGGATGAGCGTCGCCAAACGGGTTTCTCCTCCGCGTGAAAAATTACCTGCTTGATCCGGAACGATGCAGTTGAGCCACGGATGAAACACAGATTGAACACCGCTGGACGACACTTTGATCATGAGATGCGGTTCCAACGCGGGCACACTATCCGGAGAGTTGTCCCGCCGGCGAAGCGTCGAACGATCGAACCTCCCTGTCGGTGTTTCATCCGTGTTCCATCCGTGGCTAAAGATTAGTTCCGGTTAACCCGCATATTTCATACGTTTGCTGACGTGACCCGCACAAAGCTCAATGTTTGCAGGGCGTCGAAGCACTTTTTGCGCTCACCAATATTTCGACAGA
>JAYVOY010000609.1:0-3371 GCA_043757645.1 Verrucomicrobiota bacterium | reverse complement strand
CGGTGAAATGTCCCGCGGGCAAAAGCACGCGGACGGTGGGCTGGTAAAAGGGATCAATCTCACAGGCGAAAACCGCGGCGCGCGCGGGCGCGTTGCGGACGAAAACGCCGTCGCCGCAACTGGGATCAATCACGCGATCACCCGCCCGCGTGCCCGCGAGACGGAACAAACAGCGCGCCACGCTCGCCGGGGTGAAAAATTGTCCAATCACGCGCGGAGTGTGCCGGAGTGGAGGGGCGGATGCCAAGCGGGAGACGTGAAATGACAACTCGTGCGGTTTGTTAATCCCGAATTCCAAAGTGGAAACGAGGCGGGCTGGGATCATCAAATCTCCCACTTCGGAGTTCAGCTTCAGTGCCGAACGGAGCGCGGGCGTCCCGCCCGCAGCGGCCACGCGCGTCGGGGAACGCATGAGGAATTTCACGCTCACCCCGCGCGCGGGGCTGCTGCGGCCCGGAGGGCCGCGCTCCGTGGACTCACCAAATCTCCACTTCGGAGTTCGGGTTCAGCGACGAACGGAGCGCGGGCGTCCCGCCCGCAGCGGCCGCGCGTGTCGGGGACACATGAAGAATCTCACCCTCACCCCGCGCGCGGAGCTGCTGCGGCCCGGAGGGCCGCGCTCCGTGGACTCACCAAATCTCCGGTTGAAATTATCTCGCGCCGCCCGCCGCAAGTTGAATCTCCTTTACACCCACGCGCCCGTTTTCTACGGTCCGCGCCGAACGAATACATAAAAGACTAAGTATGGATGCCAAAGAAAAAGGTAAATTGATCGCTAATTTTCGAGTCCACGAGAAGGACACCGGCTCGGCCGACGTGCAGGTTGCGCTCCTCACCGAGCGCATCAACCATCTCACCGGACACTTGCAAACTTTCAAAAAAGACCACAGTTCCCGCCGTGGTCTGCTGAAAATGGTCGGCGAACGCCGTCGGCTTCTCGATTATCTCGCCCGCAACGACGAGGGTCGTTATCAGGCCGTGACCAAGAAGCTCAAGCTCCGCAAGTAAGCCCCTCTTCCCTTCGCAGTGGAGTCTGGCGCAAGCCGGAGTCGTACCAAGTCCTTTGCGGGGGGCGTTCCACACAATCGGAATTTGCGCCAGATTGCGGTCCGGCGAGTTCCAAATCACCCAACCAAGACCGCATGAAACCCGCCCCGGCGTCAGGGGAAATTTCAATCAGCAGCCGCCCAGCCGGATGTTGACAGAAGTTCCTCCATGCCGTCGGGGCACCATCAGAAAGCACCTATGTCAGAGAAAGTAATCGCAGAAGTCGGAGGCCGTTCCATCCTCATCGAAAGCGGCAAGATCGCCAAACAAGCCGACGGTGCCGTCACCGTGCAACTCGGCGAAACCATCGTCATCGTCGCCGCCGTCGCGGCCACCAAGGCCAAGGCCGGGCAGGATTTCTTCCCGCTCACCGTGGATTATCGCGAACGGGCCGCTTCCGCGGGCAAGTTCCCCGGCGGTTATTTCAAGCGCGAAGGCCGGCCAACCGAGAAGGAAATTCTCACGTGTCGGCTCACCGACCGCCCGATTCGCCCGTTGTTCCCGAAGGGGTGGTACAACGAGGTCCAAGTCCAAACCGTCCTCCTCAGCACGGACGGCGAGAACGATCCCGACATCCTCAGCATCATCGGCGCGTCCGCGGCGTTGACCGTCAGCGACATCCCGTGGGCCGGTCCGCTCGGCGCGGTGCGCGTCGGTCGGGTGGCCGGTAAATTCATCGCCAACCCGACGCACGCGGAAATGGAAAATAGCGACCTCGACCTCGTCTATGTCGGCAACGACAAGGACATCGTGATGTTCGAAGGCGCGGCCAACGAAATCCCCGAGGCGGACTTCAACGCCGCGTTGCGTTTCGCCCAGGAGGCTTGCCAGCCGATCATCGCCGCGCAAAAGGAATTGCAGGCCAAAATCGGCAAGCCCAAGCGCCAGATCAAAGTCAACGTCGTCCCCCCTGAAATCCTCAGCGAAGCCAAGCGCCTCGCCGGTGACCGCATGGTGCCCGCGCTCCTGACCACCGCCAAACTCGCCCGCGAAGCCGCGTGCAAGGCCATCGAAACCGAGGTCGGCGCGCAATTGCTCGCCAAGTTCGGTGCGGAAAAAGTCAACGACTTCGTCATCAAGGACGCCTTCTATTACCTCCAAAAAGAAGCCGTCCGCAGCCTCGTGCTCGACAGCAAGAAACGCCTCGACGGCCGCGCTTTCGCCGACGTCCGCCCCATCAGCGGTGAAGTCGGCATCCTCCCGCGCGCGCACGGTTCCGCGATGTTCTGCCGCGGCGAAACGCAGGCGATCACGCTCGTGACCCTCGGCACCACTGAGGATTCGCAGGCGTTCGACGCCTACACCGGCGGCCCGACCCGCAAGCAGTTCATTCTGCATTACAACTTCCCGAATTTCTCCGTCGGCGAAACTGGCCGCATCAGCGGACCCGGCCGTCGTGAAATCGGCCACGGCGCGCTCGCGGAACGTTCCGTGAAACCCGCCGTGCCCTTCAAGGAATTCCCCTACGCCGTCCGCGTCACCAGTGAAATCATGGAGTCCAACGGCTCCACCTCGATGGCCTCCGTCTGCGGCGCGACCCTCGCGCTCATGGACGCCGGCGTGCCGCTCACCCGCCCCGTCGCCGGCATCAGCATCGGCATCTGCACCGACCACGATGACACCGACGCCATCACGCGCTACGAACTCCTCACCGATATCATCGGTTGGGAAGACGCCTTCTGCGACATGGACTGCAAAATCGCCGGCACCGACAAGGGCATCACCGGCTTCCAACTCGACCTCAAGCTCCGCGGCCTCCCGCACGCGATCATGGATCAAACCATCGAACGCGCCCGCGTCGCCCGCCTCTTCATCCTCGGCGAGATGGCCAAAGTCATCGCCGGCCCGCGCGGCAATTTGAGCAAATACGCCCCGCGCATTGTCACCGTGAAGATCGACCCCGAGAAAATCGGCGCGCTCATCGGACCCGGCGGCAAAAACATCAAGCGCCTCGTCGAGGAATCCGGCTGCGAAATCAACATCGACGACGACGGCACCGTGAACATCTACTCCGTGTCCGAAGCCGGCATGGAAATCGCCCGCCAAGCCATCGAAGGCATGACCGCCGAAGCCGAGATCGGCAAGGTGTACAAAGGCAAGGTCGTCACCATCAAGGAATTCGGCGCGTTCGTGGAATTCCTCCCCGGCAAGGACGGACTCGTCCACATCAGCGAACTCTCCGCCTCCCGCGTCAACAACACCGAAGATGTGGTCAAACTCGGCGACGACATCTACGTCAAGTGCCTCGGCGTGGACGAAAAAGGCCGCGTGCGCCTCTCCCGCAAAGCCGCGATGGAAGACCGCGGCGAGGCCGTGGCCGCCCC
>JAYVOY010000608.1:0-3392 GCA_043757645.1 Verrucomicrobiota bacterium | reverse complement strand
CGACGGCGAGCGGGTGGCCGCTGATGGGCACGGCGTCGGGGAACGCGTGCGGGTCGTAGTGGAGCGCTTGATTGCCGGTCAACTCGGCTTCGGTGACGCAGAGAAAATTCGCGTCGGTGCGCTCGCGAAGAACGCGGTTCAAGTCGTGGAGCGAGGAAACATTTTCGAGCTGCTTCGCGTAGAAATCGGCGAGCGTTTGGTCGAGATCGGCGAGGTCGTGGCGGCGGACGCGGGTTTGCCAGTTTTCGATTTTGTGGCGGATGCCGCGGTTGTGGGCGAGGAAGCGGTATTGGGGGAAGGGATTGTCGCGCGACAAAGTTTGCGCTGATTCCGACTCCCTCGCCCCGCGAGGCACGAGCGGGGCGAGGGCTGGGGAGAGGGGTTTCGCGTGTGGTGGACAGCCATCGTCGCCATGAACCGGAGCGCCGAGCACCGGCTCGGCGAGCACATCGACCGCCGTGATCCGCGCCGAGCCGGTGCTCGGCGCTCCGCGCGCGTGAATGGGCGCGGACGTGAGGACGCGGAGATCGGTCTCGTCGTCGTTGGCGGCGTCGGCGTCGCGTTCGCGCGGGGGTTGCAAATCTTCCTCGACCAAGGCGGAGCGGATGAAAATGGCGGTGGCGTCTTTCGCGTTGATGTTGCCGTAGGCGACTTTGCGCCGCTGGATTTCGAGGCCTTGGAGCGTGACAACTTCATCGACGAGGACGCGGCCCGCGCGGGCGCTCCAGTGCGGATGTTGGTGGGTCAGTTTGCAGCAGTGCGGCGCGACTTGGTAAATCCACTGTGGCTCGATGCCCGCGACGGTGCGCGCGAACAGTTGCGAGGTCTCGACGATTTCGCCGGCGACGATCCATTCGGGTTGCGACGGTGGACGCGGGGCGACGATTGAGCCGCGCGGCGTGCGACTGGGAGGGGTTTGATTGGGGAACGAGGCCGCGCGCAACGCGGCCCTACCGGGCGCGGTGGAAGGGAGTTCGGAACTATGGCTTCGCGTGTTGCTCCCTAGAACCGCAGTGCCCGGTCGTCGTGGCCCTCGGTATGGAGTCCCGGCTTCAGCCGGTGGGACGTCCTGCCGGCTAAAGCCGGGACTCCGTACCGGGGACGACGGCGCGGCATTTCGCCCTTTCGCAGTGCGTTCGCCGCGATCGGCGAGCGCCGAGCCGGGGAAGATCGTGAGCATCCGATTGCCCGCGCCTTTGTAGGTGTTGCGTTCCTCGCGGTGCGCGATGTGGCCGGGCATTCCCGCGAGGATCGAGCGATGGATGGCGTCGTAGGCGGCGTTGGTTTCATTCAGCGTGACGTTGCCAAGCTCGGCCAGAGCGTCGTGAAGTTGCGCGTGGAGGTCCTGCCATTCGCGCATTCGCAGGTAGGAGAGGAAATGTTGTTTGCAGAATTTCCGGCGCTGGCCCTGCGTGCGGAGGGTTTCCCATTCGTCGTGAACGGCGTTCCACAAGTTGAGCAGCGTGAGGAAATCCGAGCGCGCGTCGGTGAAGCGCCGGTGCGCGGCGGCGGCGGCCTCCTTCTGTTCGAGCGGACGCTCGCGCGGGTCTTGAATGCTCAGGCCCGCGGCGATGATGAGGAGATCGCGCGTGGCGTGTTCCTGCTGCGATTGCAGGAGCATCCGGCCGAGCGTGGGATCGATCGGGAGGCGCGCGAGATTTTCGCCGAGCGGCGTGAGGGCGCGCTGTTCGTCGAGCGCGCCGAGTTCCTGGAGGAGCGCGTAGCCACCGGTGATCGCGGCGGGCGAGGGCGGTTGCACAAAGGGAAACGTCTCGATGTCGCCGAGGTAAAACGCCTTCATCCGCAGAATCACTTCCGCGAGATTCGCGCGCTGAATTTCCGGCTGCGTGAACGGCGGGCGCTCGCGGAAATCCTCCTCGGAATAAAGGCGGAGGCACACGCCGGATTGCACGCGGCCCGCGCGGCCCGCGCGCTGATTGGCGCTGCTTTGCGAGATCGCCTCGATGGGCAGGCGACGCGTGCGGGTGCGGGGATTGTAGCGGCTGAGACGCGCGAGGCCGGTGTCGATCACGTAGCCGATGCCGGGGATGGTGAGCGAGGTCTCGGCGATGTTGGTGGCGATGACGACCTTGCGCCGCGCGGACGGCGCGAAGACGCGCTGTTGCTCGCCGGAGCTGAGGCGGCCGAAGAGCGGAATGATTTCCGCCTCGCCGCTGAATCGTCCGTCGAGTTGCTCGCCCGCCTCGCGGATGTCGCGTTCGCCGGGCATGAAGATGAGCACGTCGCCGTGATTCGTTTCGTAGAGCAAGCGCTCGGCGGCCTGCACCGCGGCCTCGACGTAACTCACGTCGCCGCTCTCCTCGGACGCGGGCGCGAGCGGCTGGTAAACGACCTCGACGGGAAACATGCGGCCGGAAACCTCGAAGATCGGCGCATCGTTGAAGTGCCGTGAAAACGCGCCGGTGTCGATGGTCGCCGACGTGATGATGAGTTTCAAATCGCGGCGGCGCGCGCTGAGGTTCTTCAAATGCCCGAGGAGAAAATCAATGTTCAGGCTGCGCTCGTGGGCCTCGTCGATGATGATCGCGTTGTATTCCGAGAGGTCGGGATCGCCCTGCGTTTCCGCGAGCAGAATGCCGTCGGTCATCAGCTTGATGTAGGTCTGCGAATTGGAGCGGTCGTCGAAGCGGATTTTGCAGCCGACCTCGCGGCCCCACGCGACGTTCAATTCCTCGGCGAGCCGGCGCGAGATGGATTGCGCGGCGACGCGGCGCGGCTGGGTGCAACCGATTTTCGCCTCGATGCCAAGGCCGGCCTCGAGACACATCTTCGGCAGTTGCGTGGTTTTTCCCGAGCCGGTTTCGCCCGCGATCACGATCACCTGATGCGCGCGAATCGCGGCGACGATGTCGTCCCGGCGCGCGGTGATCGGGAGGTCCGGCGGATAGCTGACGCGCGGGACATTGCGCGCGCGCTCCTCGCGCAACGCGACGGAGGCGTGCAGTTGCGCGACGAGCCGTTCGAGGAGCGCGGCGTGTTTGTCGGGATGATGCCGGTCGCGAAAGAGGCGCACCGCGCGCGCGCCGAGCCGCGCCCAATCGGGCAGCATGGCGCGCGGGAGCAGGGCTTTGAGTTCGTTGATTTGCGCTTCGGTCATCGCGAGCCGCGCACCGTAGCGGGAGCGAAGTGCGATGGGAATGCGGGAGATGGGAACGGACGGATGCCCCGCGCCTCCCGAAGTTGTGTGTGGAGCGCGGCTGCTGAACGCGGTCAACCACGGGGAGTTCACCGTCTCGCAATCTCGCTGTCCCGCCGCCACCCGTCCGTGAGCTGGCGGACCGCCGCCGTCTCGGCGGCTCACGGCGTGGGAAAGTCCGCGGGGGCAAATTGTCCGCGCGCTTTTGGCTCCCTATTCAGTGAGCACTTTGGGC
>JAYVOY010000607.1:0-3404 GCA_043757645.1 Verrucomicrobiota bacterium | reverse complement strand
CGGCCATCACGGCCATCACGGCCTGGCCTTTGCGAATGAGTTTGCCGCCAATTTCCGTGTCCTGCGGGGTGATGCGCGCGGTGTGCTGGCTGGGGCTTTCGTAGCGCAGCAATTCCTCGACGGCGGAGGGAACGATTTGCGGATTGGCCCGCAGGCGCGCGAGTTCCGCGGGGTTGCGGAGGAGCGTGAGGGTGCCGCTGCCGATGAGGTTCGTGGTGGTTTCCTGGCCGCCAACCATGGTGACAATGCTGTTGGCGATGACTTCGTCCTCGGTGAGCCGGTCGCCGTTGACTTCGGCATCCATGAGGGAGCGGACGAGGCCGTCGGGGCGCAGATCGTTCAGCCGCATTTTCTCGCGGAAATAGGCGGTCATTTCCTCGGTGCTTTTCAGGATGCGCGGGACGCGATCGGGGTTGTGCTGAAAGTTGCCGAGCATTTCGGCGAAGTCCTGCGACCAGATTTTCAACTGGCGGTGGTCCGAAACGGGGACGCCGAGCATTTCGGCGGTGACGATGCACGGGAGCGGCTCGGCAAAATCGCGAATGAGGTCGGTGACTTCTTGTTGCTCAATTTTGTCGAGCAAGCCGCGCACGATTTCGCCGATGTGCCCACGCAACACCTCGACGCGGCTCGGGGTGAAGGCGGCGGCGGCGAGGCCGCGGATGCGCGTGTGGGCGGGCGGGTCGAGAAACAACATTTGTTTCACCATCACTTTGGCGATGGGATTCAGCGCGCTGAGGCCCATTTCCGAAAGTTTCTCCGGGGGCGGCGTGCGGTCGGCGGAGAAATCGCGGAGCACGCGGAGCACGTCGGGATAACGGGTGACGACCCACGAGTGGAGGTACGGATCCCAATGCACCGGGGACTCGCGCAGGAAGCGGTGATAAAGCGGGTAGGGATCGGCCAGCACCTCGGGGTCGAGGAGTTGAAAGAGGCTCAACGCGGGCGCGTTTTTTTTCCTGGGCTCGGGGGCCATACGTGATTTATCGGCAGTCGGCGGGCAGATCAGGTGGCCGCGATCCCTTCGGTCTTGGCCAACTGTTGTTGCACTTCTTCGTCGCTCAGGGCCGCGAGTTTGGCCACGAGCAGGCGCTCAATCTCCGCGGCGAGTTCGCTCACCGTGGGTGCCTCGAAGAGCGCGCGGAGCGGGAGATTGATGTCGAAGGTTTCGCGCACGCGCGCGATCAATTGGGTGCCGAGGAGCGAGTGGCCGCCGAGTTCGAAAAAGTTGGCGCCGACATCGATTTGCTCGGGGCCGGCGAGCTTGAGGAGGGGCGCGAGAATTTCCGTCACGCATTTTTCGGCCTCGGTTTGCGCGGGAATGAACGTGCTGGCGGTGGTGGAATTGCTGGCATCGGGCGCGGGCAGAGCGGCGCGATCGACTTTGCCGTTCGGCGTGAGCGGCAGCGCGTCGAGCCGCACGAAGGTCGCGGGGACCATGTATTCGGGGAGCCGCGCGCTGAGAAAATCGCGCAGTTCGCCGCGCGGCATCGGCGTCCCGTTTTTGGCCACGAAGTACGCGACGAGGCGCGCTTCGCCGGTGGTGCTGCTGGCGGCGATGACGATGCTTTGCGCGACGCCCGGATGTTGCTGGAGCGCGGCGCTGATTTCGTTGGGTTCGATGCGGTAGCCGCGGACTTTGACTTGATCGTCGAGGCGGCCGAGAAAGGCGATTTCGCCGGTGGGAAGGATTTTTCCCAAATCGCCGGTCTTGAAGAAACGCGTTGCAGGCCCGCCAACATTGAACGGAATCGTGACGAAGCGCTCGGCGGTGAGGTCGGGGCGATGCCGATAACCGCGCGCCACGCCCGCGCCGCCGAGGAAAATTTCGCCCGGTTCGCCGGGCGCAACGGGCTGGAGTGATTCGTTCAACAGGTGCAATTGCACGTTGTCGATGGGGCGGCCGATCGGCGGCGGGCCGCTGGTCTGCACGCCCACGGGCATCACGCCGGAGGTGGCGACCACGGTGCATTCGGTGGGGCCGTAATTGTTGATGAGTTGAAACGGCAAACCCGGCGGCGGAAAGGTGTGCAGCGTGTCCGCGCCCGTCAGCAGCGCGCGCAACGCGGTGCCGGCGGGCCATGAGAGCTGGAGCAAGCGCTCCGCCACTGGCGTGGGCGCGAAACCGAGGGTGATTTTTTCGGCGACCATCCAATCCCGCAACGCCTCGGGATGCGCCGTGATTTCGTCTTCGGCCAGATGCACGCTGGCACCGGCCGCGAGATACGGCCAAATCTCCCACACCGCCGCATCGAAGCTCACCTTGGCGACCTGACTCGCGCGATCTGCGGGCTGGACGGCGAACGCGCGTTGGTGCCAAGCGAGCAGATTCGCCAGATTTGCGTGGGTGACTTCGACGCCCTTCGGCTGGCCGGTGGAACCGGACGTGTAAATCACATAAGCCAAATCGTCCGGCTTTGCCTGGTCTAAAATTGCGTGCGCGGAGTTGGCGGCGCTGCCTTCGACAATTTTGCCGGGTTCCTCAAGCACAACCCGTTGCCCGACACTCCATGCAATTTTTTCGAGCTGACGCGCACCAGCGACCACCACCAAAACTTGCGCATCCTCCAGCAAAACTGCCAGCCGCGCCGCCGGATAAGCAGGGTCGAGGGGCAGATAAGCGCCGCCCGCCCGCAAAATCCCCAACGCCCCGACAATCATCGCGGGGCTGCGACCGAGGCACAGGCCGACGACAACATCGGGTCCGACGCCCTTTGCGCGGAGCGCCTGCGCCACGGCCCCGGAGCGGGCTTCGAGTTCGCCGTAGGTCAACCCGCCCGCTGGCGACGCGATCGCTACTTTGGTGGGCGTGTTCCTCGCGTGCGCAAGCAATCGAGGCACCGTCAGCCCGAGATTGAAGCCGCGGTCAAATTCGATTTTTCCTCTCGTGGCGCGAAGTTCATTCACGCTACTTTCCAAAGTTGGTTCTAAAATCTGCTTGCTCACTTGGTCAGAACAGTCTTGATCAAAGCATTACCCGTTCAAATCGTCTTATCGTCGGTCCGAGCGTCTCACTCAAGGAACTTTCCTGCAAACCCAAAGGGGGCCGAAGTTTCTGCACGCTTGGCGCTGGTCGGCACAAACTTGGTGCAAAGAAGCGTCCCCCGTAACTTCGACCACCCCCACCCGCTGCGAAGTCGTTGGCTCCGCGTGGGTGTTTCTGCTAGTCTGGCGCGATGTTCGTTTATCCGAAGGCCTATGATGTGATCGTGGTCGGTGCCGGCCACGCCGGGGTCGAGGCGGCGTTGGCGGCCGCGCGCATGGGTTGCCAGACGCTGCTCCTCACGATCAACGCCGATACGATTGGGCAAATGTCGTGCAATCCCGCCATCGGCGGTCTGGCCAAAGGGCACCTCACCCGCGAGATCGACGCCCTCGGCGGCGAAATGGGCAAAGTCACCGAC
>JAYVOY010000606.1:0-3412 GCA_043757645.1 Verrucomicrobiota bacterium | reverse complement strand
CCCAGCCCCATGAACCTCCCAGCCCCGTCAGGGGCGGCATATTCCGCTCCTGCGGAGCGTGAATCATTTTCGTAGCGGCATTTCTACAACGATTCCAGCCCTACGGGCTTTGGTAATAACCCAGCCATTCATGGCTGGGTAAAGCATCCCTCAACCCTTGCAGTCCCGCAGGGACGAAAGAACACTTCTGCCGTCCCGACCGGGACTTTGACGTTTCGCCTCACCCACCCACTTCACTTGATCGAGGCGCAGGTCGCCCTTGGATTTTTCCGGGCCGTGGCAGCGGAGAGTTCAGTCGCGGCGAGTGCGAGAACCGCGAGGGCAAGCGGGAGTGAAATTCTTTGGCCGCGCCGCACGCGGCAAAACTTTTTCCAAGATGACATGAGGCACTTCGACGCGCGCTTCGCGGGGGCGATGCAATGGGTGTTCACCGGCGTGGAGTCGCGTCTGCGTGGGGTTCGGAGTCCCGCCTCACGCCGCGTGCGCGAACACTTTGACCTCCCTGTCCAAACGTCCCGCCAATTGTTCCTGCACGCGCTCCAATTCGTAATGCGTTTGCAGATTCAGCCAGAACTCGGGGGCCATGCCGAAGTATCGTCCGAGGCGCAGGGCGGTGTCCGCCGTGATGGCGCGCAGGCCTTTCACGATTTCATTGATGCGGCGGGGCGGCACGCCGAGGTCCTTGGCCAGCCGATATTGGGTGAGGCCCATGGGCTTGAGGAATTCCTCGTCGAGAATTTCGCCGGGGGTGATGTTGGTGAGGAGTTTGCGTTTCATGTTCAGTCGCGCTCTGAGTTTTCGATTTCGTAAGTGCTGCGGCGAATTCGGACGGTAAACCGTTGAAACGGTTTGCCGTCATCGCGCCGTTTTCACCCGGCTGAAGCCGGGTGCTAATGAGACCGGAAACGGAGCGTCGGCCTGCAAACACGACGCGAGCGAACGCTTTCGCTTCGCCCAACTTTCTCGCCTCGTTCGCGTCCCCGCCCTAATCAAACATCTTCCCCGGATTCAAAATCCGGTTCGGGTCGAGCACGGTGCGGAGGGCGCGCATGACGCGCATTTGGGCGTCACCGGCGAATTTCGGGAGGAAATCTTTTTTCGCCACGCCGACGCCGTGTTCGCCGGTGATGGTGCCGCCGAGCCGAATCGCTTCATCGAAAATTTCTTTGAACGCCTCGTGGATGCGCGCCATTTCCGCGGTGTTGCGCTCGTCGGTGAGGAAGGTCGGGTGCAGGTTGCCGTCGCCCATGTGACCAAAGGTGCCGATGCGGAGATTGTGCTTTTTGGCCACGGCGGCGACGAAGCGGATCATCGTGGCGAGTTCGCTGCGGGGCACGGTGGCGTCCTCGAGAATCGTTGTGGGCGCGAGGCGCGCGAGGGCGCTGAAGGCGCTGCGGCGCGCGGTCGCGAGGCTCGTGGCCTCGGCTTCGGTCTGGGCGACGCGGACTTCGCGCGCGCCATTTTTCCTCGCCATCTCGGCCATCTTCGCGGCCTCGTCCTCGACCGCGGCGGGGTGGCCGTCGGTCTCCATGAGCAGCAGCGCCTCGCAGTCGAGCGGCAGGCCGACCTTCGCGTAATCCTCAACGCAATGAATCGTGGTGCGGTCGAGGAACTCGAGGGTGCAGGGAATGATTTGCGCGGCGATGATGTCCGAGACGCACTGCGCGGCGTGGTCCATCGCGTTGAACGTGGCGACCATGGTTTTCTTGGCCGCGGGTTTCGGAATCAGTTTCAACAAGACCTTGGTCACGACGCCGAGCGTGCCCTCGCTGCCGATGAAGAGGTCGCGCAACGAATAGCCGGCGACGTCTTTCACGCATTTGTTGCCGGTCCACAGAATTTCGCCGTCGGGCAAAACGACTTCGAGGCCCATGACGTAGTTGCGCGTGATGCCGTATTTGAGGCCGCGCAGGCCGCCGGAATTTTCCGCGACGTTGCCGCCGATGGTGGAGATTTTCATCGAGCCGGGATCGGGCGGATAAAAGAGACCGACGGCCGTGGCGGCATCGGCGACGGCGAGCGTGGTGACGCCGGGTTCGACGAGCATCGTGAGATTGGCGCGGTCCACCTCGAGGATGCGATTCATGCGCACGGTGCAGAGGATGATGCAATCGGCGACCGGCAGACTGCCGCCGCTCAGGCCGGTGCCCGAGCCGCGCGTGACGAGCGGCGTCCGGGTGCGATTGGCGAGGCGCAGCACCTCGGCGACCTGCGCGGTGGTCGTGACGAAGACGACGCAGCCGGGCATTTGCATGAGCGCGGCGGTGCCGTCGAACGAGTAGGGAATTAAATCTTCCTGGGAGGTGAGGACATTTTCCGCGCCGAGTTGGTGGCGAAGTTCGGAGATGATTTCGGGTGCAAGGGGCATAAGCGTGTCGAACCGTGGCGCGCAGAATTGCGCACGGCGCGCGAGGGGGTCAAGGAAACGCGCGGCGCGGCGACGGCGGGAAGGCGGGAAGGGGGGAGGGGGAGACGGGGAGACAATGAGACTCGGAGACATCGAGATGGCGTGCGGCTGTGCGCGTAGCGCCGCCGTCCCGGCGGCTCACGGCGTGGCGGATCGAGAGGTGGTGCAGGTTTACAATTTCCGCGCGAGTTACGCCCTGAGCCGCCGAGACGGCGGCGCTACGGGGCCGCGCGCCCGACGCGAAACTTGATAAGCTCATTTCGCGCTGTTAGCGTCGCCGCCCTTAAAACTGCCGCGATTGCGATGGACTACAAAAACACACTCAACCTGCCGAAAACCGACTTCCCGATGAAGGCGGACCTGGTTCTCCGCGAGCCGCAACGCCTGGAGAAATGGCGGGTGACCGGACTCTACGATTCCATCCGCGCGGCCCGCGCGGGCGCGGAGAAATTCGTGCTGCACGACGGCCCGCCGTTCGCCAATGGCGACGTCCACATCGGCACCGCGCTCAACAAGATTCTCAAGGACATCATCATCAAATACAAAACCCTGCGCGGGTTTGATGCCCCTTACGTTCCCGGCTGGGACTGCCACGGCTTGCCCATCGAGTTCAAGGTCAGCCAGGAAATGCGCAAGGCCGGCAACACCGCCGCCGATCCCGCGACGATCCGCACCGCGTGCGAGGCTTATGCGCGCAAATACATCGGCATCCAGCGCACGCAATTCAAACGCCTCGGTGTGCTCGGCGATTGGGAAAATCCGTACCTCACGCTCGACAAGGAATACGAGGCCGATGAACTGCGCCTCTTCGCGGACCTCGTCGAGCAGGGCTTCGTGTATCGCGGGAAGAAGCCCGTGTATTGGAGCATTCCGTGCCGCACCGCGCTGGCCGAGGCCGAAGTCGAATACGCGGATCACGTGAGCCAGAGTGTTTATGTGCGCTTCCGTTTGCAGGACGAGCCGAACACCTACGTCATCATCTGGACCACCACGCCGTGGACGCTG
>JAYVOY010000605.1:0-3416 GCA_043757645.1 Verrucomicrobiota bacterium | reverse complement strand
CGGTGATGCTGCACTGCTCGACGCACAGTTATCGCGCGGCGAAAACCGACGAGTGGCGCAAGCTCATTGGCCAGACCTCGATGAGCCACGAGAAAAATCGCGACCTCGAAGTGAAGGTGTTGCAGGCCGAGCATCCCGTGATGAAGGGCTTTCCCGCGACGTGGCACGATCCCAAGGATGAGCTGTACAAAAACGAAAAGCTCTGGCCGAACACGATCCCGCTCGCGCAAGCCTACGGTCAGGACACCAAGAAAGATCACATGGTCATCTGGGTGAACACCTACGGTAAAGCCAAGGTCTTCGGCACCACGCTCGGCCACGGCAACGCGACGATGCAGGATCCCGTCTATCTCGATCTCGTCGCGCGCGGCCTGCTGTGGGCCTGCGACAAAATCAAGGAGAACGGGCAGCCGAAGGCGGGTTACGGGCCGCGGAAATAATTCGCGTCAGCGCGCTCACGCCGCGGCGCGGGGCGCGCAAAGTGGGGTGTCGCGCGAAGGCGGCGAAGCAAAGCCAGCACACCGGTTTTTTCTTCGCTGCCTTCGCCGCCTTCGCGCGAACCAATTTTTGCAGCCGCGGAATTCGCGATCACGCGCGCCAATTTTTCCACGCGCGGCGAGTTTCAGCTTTACTCCGCGCAGTGAACTGCGGACTCTCCGGCGGGCATCGGGCTGTGGCGCGATGCCTTTTTTTTGCCGCAAAAACGGGTTGTTTTGCGGGGAAAAGCCGGCGGTGAACAACTTGTGTACAACAGTTAATATCTTCTCCTCGCAGCGCGCGGAGGCTTTCTCTACAACGGTGCGCACAGTTCAACGTGGTTCGCGGTTCGGTGTTTTTGCGGTCCGAATTTGAGATGTCGTGAGGGCTTCAGTCGTAACGTGTTGCCAGCGAATAAATTACCTCCCTGCTTCGGGATTCCAGCAGGGTGGTTGCGGGGGCCGGGGAGTGGTGGCGGGGACATCCGGCGGGCACGGCATTTGGGGATCGATTCTGGTTTAAGCAAATTGTTACAAACGAGTTACGCGCAGTGGTGAATAAACTTGCAGAAATGGCAGTGAAGGAACCGGGCGAGCTGGAATTCTCGGCGGAAAAAATCTGGGCGGCGGCGCAGCACCAACTGCGCGCGATGCTCAGCCCCGATATTTACAAGCTCTGGTTCGCGCCGTTGCGCATGGGCGCGCCCGATGGCCCCGTGGTTTCCATCTTCGTCCACGATGATTTTTGCCGCGTGTGGCTCACGGATAATTATTCGGGCCTGTTGCAGGAAGTGCTGATGCTCGTGTCGGGGCAGGAATTGCAGGTGAAGTTCGTCGTCGATCCGACCAAGACCAACGGGCACGCGACGGTCAGCGAGGTGGTCGCGAGCGCGGCGAAAGACGCGAAGCCCAAGGCGGTGTCGAGCGTGGTGGACCGCGAGTTGGCGGTGGGCGAGTCGCTCTTCAATGCCAAAAGTACCTTCGAGACCTTTGTCGTCGGTGCCAACAACCAGTTCGCGCACAGCGCCGCGATGGCCGTCGCGCAGTCGCCGGGCAAATCGTACAATCCGCTCTTCATTTACGGCGGCGTCGGGCTGGGCAAGACGCACCTGCTGCACGCGATCGGCAACTACGTCGTCGCGCACAAAAAGGGCGCGCGCGTTGCGTATGTGTCGTCCGAGAAATTCACCAACGAATTCATCGACGGCATTCAGAACAATCAGCTCGTTCGCTTCCGCAAAAAATACCGGCACACCGACGTGCTGCTGATTGACGACATCCAATTCCTCGCGGGCAAGGAGCGGATTCAGGAGGAATTTTTCCACACCTTCAACGCGCTGCACGAGGGCCACAAACAAATCGTGATGACCTGCGACCGGCCCGCGAGCGAGATTCAGAATCTCGAACATCGCCTCGTGTCGCGCTTCGAGTGGGGTTTGGTCACCGATTTGCAGCCGCCGGATGTCGAGACGCGGTTGGCGATTCTGCGGAAAAAGGAATTGCTGATGGGCGTCCACCTCTCCGAGGAAATCATCAACTTCCTCGCCAACCGCATTCGCACGAACATCCGCCGTCTCGAGGGCGCGCTCATCCGCGTCGCCTCCTACGCGTCGCTCACGGGCAAGAAACTCACGCTCGAAATCGTTGAGAATCTCCTGCGCGAAGTCCTCAACGAAGAGGGGCGCTACACGATCAACATCGAGTTCATCCAGCGCAAGGTGGCCGAGCATTTCGACATCCGCCTCGCCGACATGACCAGCAAACGCCGCCCGGAGAACATCGCCTTCCCGCGTCAGGTCGCGATGTACCTCTCGCGGCAACTCACCGAGGGTTCGCTCAATTCCATCGGCGAGGCCTTTGGCGGACGCGACCACGGCACCGTGCTGCACGCCTGCAAACTCGTGAAAGGCCGCATGGAAGTGGACGCGAACGTGCGGCAGCAGGTGAGTTTTCTGGAGAAGCAGTTGCAGCGGTAGGCGGCGGAGTGCGGTGGTTTGGTGGCGTGTCGGGCAGGGCGATGCCGCACAGATGGGTGCCCCGCGCGCGATCTCGCCGCGTGCATCCACCGGCACCGCCCCTCTCGAAAACCGCGATGGAAGCCGCCAAGACCTTCTTCGGCCATGCTACGCACGCGTATCTTCGGAAGAGCGACGCGGCGAAGGAGGCGAAGACGGCGAAGGGAAAGGGACGCCGCGAATTGAACCGAGCCGTCCGAGTAGAAATTCTTCGGCCGCGGTTCTTGTCATCGCGTGCGCGTGTTTGGCGTGGTTTTTGGAGCGCGAATTGAAAGGTCACAGTTGACCGTCGGAGCGTGTCGCCGGATAAGTAGCCCATGACTGTCACCGCTGATTATCCCCACATCGTAAAGCTTTCCGGTGAACCCGCGCGATTGGAACGGCACCCCCGCACCAGCGTGGCGATGATCGTGACGGACTACCTCGGTCGCGGCTGGTCGGCGGAGGAGATCGTCCTGCACTACCCGTATCTCACGCTCGCGGAAGTCCACGCAGCACTCGGCTACTACCACGATCACCAGTTGGAAATGGACCGCGAACTCGCCGGCGAACGGGCTGCGGCGGAACGCGCCCGGCGTGACGCCCCCGTCACCCCGCTGCTCGCCAAACTCCGTGCCCGCCAAGCCCAGCCTGCCTGAGGCCGGTTGCGCTCTACATGGATGTGCATGTGCCCATGCCCATCACGCGGCAATTGCGTTTGCGCGGCGTGGATGTGGTTACGGCGACTGAGGCGGGTACGAACCGCCTTGAAGACCACGAACTGCTGCAACTCGCCACCACCGAGGGGCGGGCGGTTTTCACACACGACATCCGGTTCAACCCCAATTCCGAAGCAGCGATTGCGCGCCGCGCAGCGGCGCGGGGAGCGCACGCCGCTGGCGTGTCGTTTTCGGCGGCTCGCCGAAAACCTCGTTCCACTCACTTT
>JAYVOY010000604.1:0-3428 GCA_043757645.1 Verrucomicrobiota bacterium | reverse complement strand
ACGGTGCCGTCGGAGCGATCGACGAGCATGGCCACGGCGGCGACGACGCCGTGATGGGCGCGCACGATGGCGATGGTTTCCCGCACGCGGCCGCCCTTGGTGACGACGTCTTCGACGAGGAGAATTTTTTCACCGGGCGCGATTTTGAAGCCGCGACGGAGGACGAGTTTGCCTTCCTCCTTTTCCACAAAAATGAAACGCAGGCCAAGCTGGCGTGCGACTTCCTGGCCGATGACGAGTCCGCCCATCGCGGGCGCGATGACGGTGGTGGCGCCGAGGGGCCGGAGTTTTTCCGCGAGCGCGCGGCCGAATTTTTCGACGACCGGCATCTGCTGCAGCGCGAGGGCGCATTGGAAAAACTGGCGGCTGTGCAACCCGCTGCGGAGGATGAAGTGGCCTTCGAGGAGCGCGCCGGTTTCGCGGAAAAGAGCAAGGGCTTCGGTGTTCGTCATGCGGCGCGAGTGTAGGAAGCGGCGGGTGGTTGGCAATGCCGCGCGGGCGATATGCGGGGCAATGATTGGGAAAATGAAACGAGGTTGGGCGAAAAATTGATGGCAAAACGCGGGGGGAGATTTTCCCCAAAACAAAATGTCGCGCGTGAACTGCGATGCCTCGGTCGGAGCGCCGAGCACTTGCTCGGCGCGGATTTGCGGTGCGCTGGTTCACGCCGAGCCGGTGCTCGGCGCTCCGGTTCGCCGCGCCCGGGGCGGGCGCGTTCCCCGATTCTCAGTTCGAGGCTCAACTCATCCGCCAGCGTTCGAGCCGCGCGCGGAGACGGTCGAGGTGCGAGTGTTCGCGCGCGAGGTGGGGGAAATCTTTCAGCAGCGTGTCGAGGTCCGGCACGGCGCCCCAGGCGGTGACGGTGAAGACTTCGTGCGTGCGCGGCGAGGGGATGCCCAGCACCGCATTTTGCCGCGTGAAACGGGCGCGGAGGGTTTGCTGCCACGCGTCCAGCGTGTCGGGAATTTTCATCCGGTGGCGGCCCACCCACGGCAGCCATTCGCGGATTTGCGATTGATGACACCACGTCACTTCGGCGAGGTAGCCGAACAATTCCTCGACATCGACCGCGAGATCGAAGCCGTGCGAGCCGAACATATAACCGTCGTAAACATTAATGATGACGGGCGTTTGGCGCGGTTCGGAGCGGGTTTCGTCGGCGGGATATTCGGGCGTGAAGGCGTGCGGGACATTGATCATGTAGGCGACGTGACGCACGGCTGCGGCAACGGTGGCGTGGTCGGGATGCACTCCGGCGAGGGTGTCGGCGGCGAGGGGCGGGCAGAAAAGATAGTCCGGCTCGAAGTCGCGAATCGCCTTCCAGAGCGCGGCGAGAAGCGGCGGTCCCACTTGCAGGCAACCCTCGCGGGGGATGGTGCCATCGGGCAGGCGCAGCATCTCGAATTGGTAGTGCCCAAGCGCGGCGGAGCGTTGCTGTTCGGCGAGCCGGAGGCGGCCCGTTTCCTCGCGCGTGCGGAAGTGGTGGCCAGCCTGACCGTCGGTGCAGATGAGGAGCTTGGCGGTGAAGTTGTCGCCGAGTTGCCGCCGCCAGTGCTCGAAGGTGCCGGCGGCGACGAATTCGAAATCGTCGAAGTGGGCGTGGACGAAGAGAGCTTTCATGCGGCGGGAGAATTCCGGCCAGCGGCGGAAGTGCAAAGCGCAAAGTGGCCGGGGCGCGGCTGCGATTGAAAGTGGGTGAACGCGGCAAGGATCGTGGCGCCGATTTCCAATCGGCAGAGCGCGACGGGGGCAGTGCGCGGATGCGCCCGTGCGGTTTTGGCCGTCGCCTTTCGCTTTGACAAAGCCCCCGCCGACTTGTGAGCATCGCGCCCGAAAGCTCACCAAAAAACCTTCCTCCGCAGCATCGTGAAAAAATACAACGTCGGCATCATCGGACACGGCTGGGTCGCCACCGCCCACATCCCCGCCATCAACGAATCCACACAGGCGCGGGTCACGGCCATCTATTCCGCGCGCCCGCTCGACGCGCCGGCCCTCAGCGCGAAATACGGCTCGCCGGTGACGACCCACACGGACCTCGACGCGATGCTCGCGAATCCCGACATCCACGCCGTCTCGATTTGCAGCTATCCGTATCAACACGCGGCGCACGCGCTGGCGGCGGCCAGGGCGGGCAAGCACCTCATCATCGAGAAGCCGCTCGCGCTCTCGTGGAAGGATTGTCTCGCGATTGAGGCGGCGGTGAAGCAGGCGGGCGTGAAAACGTGCGTGTGTTTCGAGTGCCGTTATTCGAGCCAGTTCCTCGCGACCAAGGCGCTGCTCGACCGCGGTCTGCTGGGCGAGATTCACTACGGCGAGGTCGATTATTATCACGGCATCGGGCCGTGGTACGGGCAGTTCCGCTGGAACACGCGCAAGGATGCCGGTGGCAGTTCGCTGCTCACCGCGGGCTGTCACGCGCTCGACGCGCTGTTGCTCTGCATGGCCGGCGAGGTCGCGGAGGTCACGAGCTACGACACGAAATCGCGGAGCAAGATTTTCAAGCCCTACGAATACACGACGAGCAGCGTGACGATTCTGAAGTTCAAGGACGGTCGCGTGGGCAAATGCGCCGCGGTGGTGGATTGCCTTCAGCCGTATTATTTCCACACGCATCTCGTCGGCAGCGAGGGCAGCTTGCTCGACAACAAGTTTCACTCGATGAAGCTCGCGGGCCTGGACAAGGGCAAATGGAGCGAACTCTCGATGAAGATGCTCGATTCCGGCGACGTGTCCGATCACCCCTACAAGACGCAGTTCCAGGCGTTCTTCGACGCGCTCGACGACGGGAAGGAAATGGCGCTGACCAGTCTGGCGGACGCGCTGGCGAGCCACCGCGTGATTTTCGCCGCGGACAAATCGGCGGCGACGGGCAAGGCGGTGAAGATTTGAAGGCACAGCCGCGCCGGGTGAAGCCGTGAACGAACACGAAGCACCTCACCCGCCAAAACTCCTGTTCGTCTGCAGCCGGAACCGGCGGCGAAGTCTCACCGCCGAGAAAATGTTCGCGGGATTTCCGGGTTATCAAGTGCGTTCCGTCGGCACGCAACCCGAGGCGCGCATCGTGATCGCCGCGGGACACATCGGTTGGGCCGACGTGATTTTTGTGATGGAGAAATCCCACCTGAACCGCATCCGCCGCAAGTTTCCGCACGCGCTCGACGGCAAGCGCGTCATCACGCTGGGCATCCCCGACGAATACGAATTCATGCAGCCGGAGTTACTCGATGAACTGAGGGGGCGGCTGGGGCCTTACGTTATGCTTCCGGACGAAGCCCGCCGCGATTGATTATTCGAGAGGACTCAGGCGGGAGAGGTTAGCCGAAACCATGCCGTTGGCGGAACGCCGCCGTCTCGGCGGCTCACGGCGTGGGCGGTTCCGCGCGGCTAGTGGCACCCAAACCTTGGCGTCACCTTGCAGTGAGATT
>JAYVOY010000603.1:0-3432 GCA_043757645.1 Verrucomicrobiota bacterium | reverse complement strand
GCACAACCGGAACTTCACCGAAATCGGCGCGTTGATCCGTTCGAGCACGCTGTCGCCGTGGGTGCGGGAAAAATCCCTCGCCGTGTTTCGGCGCGTCGCGGTGGCCGAGGGGAAAATCCACGGCCTGCCGCCCGAACAGGTGCATTTCCACGAGATCGGCGCGGTGGATTCCATTGTCGATATTGTCGGCGCGTGCGTCGGGTTGGAATTGCTCGGCCGTCCGCGCGTGCTCGCCGCCGCGGTGACCGAGGGCACGGGCTGGGTGCGTTGCGCGCACGGGCGCTTTCCCGTGCCCGCGCCCGCGACGCTCGAAATTCTCGGCGCGCGCGGCGTGCCCGTTTCGCAGTGCGACGAGCCGCACGAACTCGTCACGCCGACCGGCGCGGCGTTGCTCGCGGAGTTTGTCGAAGTCTTCGGCCCGCTGCGTGGTTTCACGCCGCAGCGCGTCGGCTACGGCCTCGGCACGCGCGACAACCAAACCCGCCCGAATGTTTTGCGCGCCGTCCTCGGCGACACGACGGACGCGGGCGCAACCGGCCACGATTGGGAGACCGACACCGTGGCCGTGCTCGAGACAAATCTCGACGACTGCCCCGCCGAGGTGCTCGGGCATTTCGTGGAACGCGCGCTGGCGGATGGCGCGCTCGACGTTTTTCACACGCCGGTGCAGATGAAAAAAAACCGCCCCGGCGTGCTGCTCACGGTGCTTTGCGCCGCGGCCGAGGCGGATCGTTTCGCCGCGAAAATCTTGGGCGAGACGAGCGCGTTCGGCGTGCGCCGCACACTGGCGGAGCGGCGCAAATTGCGGCGGCGCTTCCGCACTGTCGCGACGCCGTGGGGCGAGGTGCGCGTGAAGCTCGGCGAGTTGAACGGGCGCGTGATCCAGTCCGCGCCCGAGTTCGAGGATTGCCGCCGCGCCGCCGAAGCGGGCGGCGTGACGCTGCGGGAGGTTTATGCCGCCGCCCACGCGGCCGCGAAAGGTTGACCCATGATTGACCCCGAATTGCTCGCGATCCTCGTCTGCCCCGAAACGCATCAACCGCTCGCCCTCGCGCCCGCGCCGCTGCTCGAGCGCCTGAACGCCGACATCGCCGCGGGCCGTTTGCAGAGTCGCGGCGGCAAACCCGTGTCCCAAAAAATCGACGGCGGCCTCGTGCGCGCGGACGGAAAATATTTGTACGTCGTGCGCCAGGACATCCCCGTGATGTTGAGCGACGAGGCGATCGCGGTGGGCTGACGTGGCGCGGCCTTGTAGGAGTCGAGGTAACGAGGCTCTAACTTCTTCCTCGCCACAGTCGTCCGTATTTCCCAGCGCGCCGTGGGTTTCCCGCAGATTCAGGTCGCCCGCAGATTGCACCCGAACTCCGCAGCGGCGCGGCTGATTTCCGCGCGGAAAAAGTTAGAGACTCATCACCTCATCTCCCACAAGAACGGCGCGCAAATCCCTTTGCGAACGCGTGGCGGGGTCCGTAAAAAAAGGCGCTCATGAATTCCCCCAGACTTTTCAGCGCGGTGGTTTTTTGCGCGTGCGCGGTCAGTGGCGTCGCGGCGGGGCCGGCCTGCGAGGCGTTCAGCACCTTCTATCTCGAGCGCATGATCGCCAACGACTACAACCTCCACGCGCCGAAAAGCCAGGGCGGCTGGCAGCACTGGGCGAGCATCTGGACGCGGTTCGATTACAATCCGGCGGTCGATCTCGGCGCGGAGGAAATCGCGCGCTCCGCGGAAATGTTCGGCTGGGACGGCGTGCGGTGGGACGGTCATTTCGTCGGCAACCAGCGACGGCTGATCGAGCGCGTGAACTCGAAGCGCCCGAACTTCGTGCATGGGTACAACTCCTCGTTCGCCAGTCCCGGTTCCAAATTATTCGTGCCGCCCGACCAGACGGATTTTCACGAAATCGCCAAAGATCACGGCATGATCATGGATGAAAGCGTGCGCGAGTTCAGCAAGTTCGGCGACGGCAACATCCGCACGTTTTACGAGGCGATCGCGCGCGAGGCGGATTACGAGAAGCGCATCGGCGGGCTGCCGTTGTTCATCCAATTCGATGTCGGGAGCCGGCAGGACATGCACTTGAACATCTTGAGCGGCGTGGCGGCGGGGCAGCGCTACACGTTCATGTCGTCGCCGGGCGATTACACCTACGGCTCGCTCGCGAAATTTCTCACGCGCTACTCGGCGTTCGTGTGGGACGACACCGCGCTCGTCGCGAAACCGGCGGCGCACATTTCGGTGAGCGTGGGGCAAGGGCCGACGAATGCCGCGCCGCTGTGGGAGCAAACCGTCTGGCTGCGCCAACTCGCGGATGGCCGGCAGCAGGTGCTTGTGAATCTGTTGAATCCGCCGGGCTACAAGGCGTTTCGGCTGCGCTCGCAACCGCCGCCCACGACGCTCCAGCAGGTGACGATCAGCGCGAAAACGCCGCCGGGCGCGAAGCTGCTGCGCGCGTTTCATGTGTCGCCCGATTTGCTCGACGGCTTGGAAACGCTCACGCCGCAGGTGGCCGCTGACAGCGCGTCGATCGTGCTGCCCGCGTTGCGCGCGTGGAGCATCGCGGTGCTGGAATACGGCCCGCACAGCGGCGCGTTCGCGGGGCCGGTGCTGGCGCTCACGACGCCGGTCGAGGACGCGACCGCGTATCTGGCCGAGCAGGAAAAAAAGAAGGCGCACGAAGCCCAACTCGCGGCGGACAAGGCGAAGGCCGGCCTCGACGCGACGCCCGCGGCGACGCCCGCCACACCCGCGAAACCGCATTACGCCGATTACGAGCGCGAGCAAAACATCGATCTCGAAACGGAGAAAAAACTCCCGCGCCCCGCGGGCCTCGTCATTCGCCGCGATGGCCAACTCGATGTGCATCACGCGCGCGGGATTTACAGTTGGCTCAATCCGATCGAGAGCGCCGTGAGCCTCGCGGGCGGCGGGAATTACGCGCCGTCGTGGGTGGACCGCGTGGGCTTCCGCCTCGGCGGCGCGGGTTCGATGGAGGATTTTCCCGACACCTACGAGGCGCTGTTCGCGCACGATTTGCTCGTGCTCGACAACATTCAGGCGGTCGATCTCGGCGCGCGGCGGCGCGTGCAGATCGCGGACTTTGTGCGCAGCGGCGGGGCGCTGCTGTATTTCGGCGGTTCCTACAATCTCTCCATGGGTTCCGAGCACGGCACGTCTCTCGCCGAGTTGCTGCCGGTGAAAATCACGCGCTACCAAAATCTCGTCGTCGCGACGAACGGCCTGCCGTTGCAGGCGAAAAACGCCGCGTTCTTTGGCCCGCGCATCGACTGGGCGCGCGCGGGCGCGGCGTTCACGGTGGATGTTTCGCGCCGTGGGCTACAAGGTGCTCGGCCTCGCGCGCAATCCCGCCGACCGCAAACTTCTGGAAAAGGGTTTGCTCGAAAAAGAAACCCCGCTCCTTCGCGCCGCGCTCAT
>JAYVOY010000602.1:0-3435 GCA_043757645.1 Verrucomicrobiota bacterium | reverse complement strand
AAAGGGGAATTAGGGCTTGCAACGCAGTGGGGCATTGGTACTTTCCGCGCTCCTTAATTTAACTCGAATTGTTATGTCACGTATTTGCGAACTCACCGGCGTAGGCTCGATCAAGGGCAATCACATTTGGCGCAGTGGTAAAGCCAAGAAAAAAGGCGGCATCGGCACGCACATAACCGCGATCACCAAGCGCCGGTTCCGGGCCAATCTCCAGCGCGTCAAGGCGCTCATCAACGGCGAGGTCCGCTTCATCCGCGTGTCCACCAAGGCCATCAAACGCGGCTTGGTCACCAAGGCCCCGCCCCGCACGTGGAAGAAGCCCGCCGCCGCCGCGCCCGCCGCCGTCGCCGCTGGCAGGAAGTAATCACTCACCACCAACTTTTCTCCGGGGCGAGACTGGCGGCAGTCTCGCCTTTTTTTGTTTCCGTTTCCCGCGCCTTGGTTTGCGCCCCCACGATCCTGGGCGCACCTCGACATTACCAGTCGATCGCGAAGCGTGGCGTGGCGCCGCCGAGACTGCGGGGCCACGGGGGCGGCGCCCGAATGCGCCCGCTACGCCGCGGCCCCCAAGCAGCGCTGAATCGCGTCCAGCAGCGCGGTCTCATCCACGATGGGTTTGGAGACGTAAGCATCGAAACCGAGGGCGAGATATTTTTCGCAGTCGCCCGCCATCGCGTGGGCGGTCAGTGCGATGACGGGAAAGCGCGGCAGGCCGGATTCCGTCCGGAGTTTTCGCAGGACTTCGGTGCCGTCCATTCCGGGGAGGGAAATGTCGAGCAGAACGAGGTCCGGCCGCGTGTTCGGGATGCCTGCGAGCGCGGCGAAACCATCCTCGTATTCCTGAACCTCATAGAGTTCGCGGAGGATCACGCGCACGAGCAGGCGGTTGTCCGGATTGTCCTCGACGACGACGATGCGTTTCATGGGGCGAGTTTGGCGCGGGCGGCTTCCAGATCAATGCGGGCACGGGTGAAAGCCTGGGTCAATTCCTCCAGCAACGGTGCCAGCGGAATTGGCTCGTGTTGGTGGGCGGCGGTTTCGAGGCGCTGGGCCAATTGCAGGACCGCGGTCGCGCCGAGGTTGCCGGAGCCGGAGCGGAGCGGATGCACGGCCTGTTCGAGCGCGGGGAGATCGCCGGCGGCCAGCGCGGCTTGGGCGGCGGCAATGCGGCCCGGCGCATAGTCGAGGTAAAGGTCGATCATCTGGCGGACGAACGCGGGGCCGCCGAGGCGTTCGAGCCGCACCAGCGCGGCGGGATCGATGGCAGTTTCAGGATTCATGAGGCAATCGCGGTTGGTTCGGCGACCGGCGGCGGGGCGGCGGGTTTACAGCACGAGCGCAACAGTCGTTTCAGACCGGTCGTCAGGTTCTCCTGTTTGGACAGGACATGCTGGGCCTGGCGGTGGAGTTGCTCGATCTCCACGGGCGTCAGGTTTTTCGCGGTGACGACACACACGGCCAGATTCTGGTAGCGGGCGTCGGCGCGGATCAGGTTGAGAAAGGTCAGCCCGTCCATCACCGGCATGAGCAAATCCAGCAGGATCAGGTCCGGCGTGAAATGGGCCAGCAGGTCGAGCGCCTCGCGGCCATTGGTGGCGCAACGGAATTCGGCCCCGATTTCCTCGAGGCAGCGCGCGGTCATCTGGCGGTCCAGTTCGCTGTCTTCGACCAACAGCACCTTGGAGCACGAGCGGATACCCAGCACCCGGGAAAGGTCAGCGCGACTGATCGGTTTTTGGAGGACATCCAGCACGCCCAGGATCGTGCCGGTGTTTTCGCGGGCCACGACGCTCGTGATGGCCACGGGAATGCCCGCCAGCAGCGGGTCGAGCTTGAGTCGGTTCAAGACCTCCCAGCCGTCCATTTCCGGCATCATCAGGTCCAGGAGAATAAAATCCGGTTGCAACTCCCGGGCCCGCGCCAACCCCTCGGCGCCGGACGCCGCGGTCACCACGCGACAGCCACATTCCGCAATCAAGTCGGCCAGGAGCATCCGCGAATCGGCCTCGTCATCAATCACGAGCACCAACCGCGCGCCCGGGTCCAGCTTGGTGGCGGGAGACCCCGGCGCGGAGGTGCTCTCGCGGGTGGTGAAGTGGATGGTGAACGTCGAGCCTTGATCCACCCCGCTGGCCAGCGTGATGCGATAGCCCATCAACTCGCACAGGGCTTGCGAGATGGTCAGTCCCAGGCCGGTGCCGCCGTAGCGGCGGGCGGTGCCGGAGTCCGCCTGTTGGAAGGCGGCAAAGACGGCGGCATGACGGTCCGCGGGAATGCCGACGCCGGTATCCGACACCTCCAAGCGGAGCGGCCGCCCCGTGCCAGGATCGGGCACGACGCGCAGGGTGATGACGCCGCGCTCGGTGAATTTGATCGCGTTGCCGAGCAGGTTGGTGAGCACCTGCCGCAACTTGCCCGCGTCGGTGCGCAAGGGCGCCAGGCCGGGCGGAAGTTCGACCTGCAATTTCACCGGGTGGTCGCGCAACTGGCCTTCGTGCAGGGCCACGGTCTGGCGCACGAGCGTGTCGAGATCCACCGACGTCAGTTCCAGCTCCATCTTGCGCGCCTCGATTTTGGAGAGGTCGAGGATTTGATTGATGAGGGCGAGGAGGTGTTTGCCATTGGTCACGACGCGATCCAGAAAGACGAGGTCTTCGTCGCGCAGATTTCCGGAGCGGTTCTTGAGGAGAATGTTGGTGAACCCGATGATCGAGTTCAGCGGCGTGCGCAGCTCATGGCTCATGCTGGCGAGAAACTCGCTCTTGGCGCGGCTGGCGGCTTCGGCGGCGGCGGCGCGCTCGGTGACGCGTTGTTCCAGCGTGTCGTTCAGCGTGCGCAACGCGTCCTCGGCGTGCCGCCGCTCGGCGACCTCGCCGAGGAGCGCGTGGTTGGCGCGATTGACCGCGGCATCGCGTTCCCCAATGTCCACGAGCATCTGGTTGATGGCGTCGGTCAACTGCCCGATCTCATCATCCCCGGTTTTGCCGACCCGCAGCGCGAAGTTCCTTTCCCGGCGCACGGCCTGCGCCGTGGCGGCGAGTTCGAGGATGGGTTTGGAAATGAGGCTCTGGCAGCGGGTGGAAATCCACAGGGCCACCAGCACCAGACCCGCGAGCACGCCGACGAGCAGGCCGATGTACTGGGGCAGGCGGGCATTGGAAATCCGCAGGTCCCAGCGCAGGAACAGGTAGCCGTCCGGCTCCCCCGCGCTGCCAATGCGGTGGAAGCGCTCGACATAATTGCCGTTGAAGCGATGCCCCGGCGGTTGCCGTTGGGGAAATTGCACCGGCTCGCTGGCGTCGCGCCGATAACTGGCGAAGACCCAGCCCTCCGGTTTGTAGAGACACGCCGCCGCGATCTCCGGCCGGCTCCGCAGCACGGCGAGCGTTTCCGCGGCGGTGCGGCGGTCATCGAATTGCAGCGCGGCCCCCGTGC
>JAYVOY010000601.1:0-3441 GCA_043757645.1 Verrucomicrobiota bacterium | reverse complement strand
CGCTGCGGTCGGAGTAGGTGTGGCCGTCGCGCACGGACCAGCCGGCGTTCTCGCCCTTGTGATTGCACTCGAAGTAGCCGTGGCGATCGATGAAGTCGCCCACGGTGTAGCTGAGTTTTTCGAGCGGCCCGAGGACTTCCGCGCTGGCGGTGGTCCAGTTCGACGCGGTGATCGGGCCTTTGAAACCGAGCTGGCGGAGGAAGGCGTGCGTCTCCGCGTAGAAGCGCGTTTGCACGGCGAGAAGAAATTGCGCCGCGTCCTGATCGCGCGCGGATTTTTCGGTGAACATATTCCACAAGGGACGAAAGCCCACGCGGCCCTCGGCCAGCGCGTCGCGCTTTTGCACGGGGCTTTTCCACTTCGCGAACGCGGCGTTGAGCGAGCCGTATTTCTGCGCGAGCCAGTCGCCGAACTGTTTCTCGAGGAGGCGGAGTTGTTTGTCGGGAATGCTCTTCGCATCGAAGGTCCAGAAAAAGAACGAGTCCTCGTTCTGCATTTCCACGCTCGAAACGGCGGGCTCGTCGATCAGCGCCTTGCCGGTCGTGGGACTCGGCGTGGTGAGCAGCGCCGTCCACCACGTGCGATAACGTGCCTGAAACTCGGGGTTGAATTGCAACGCGGCGAACGGGTGCTGCTTGCCGTCGTAGCCGTCGAGCCACGGCGTGCCGGGCTTCGGCGTGAGCCAGAGCGGAAAATAAATCGAGAAGTGCGTGTAAATCCCCGCGGCCTTCATCGCCTCGACGATCTCGTGCGCGTGCCGGACCTTCGCCAAATCCACCGCGCCGTCCGGATCGAAATAGCCGCCGTGGACGCGCACCAGGTTCACGCCGTGCTTGGCAAGCATCCGCGCGCACTGGCGCAACTCGGGGCCGCTGAGATTGTGCGGCGGGCCGTTCACCGCCCAGAAGCGCACGGGTTCGCCGGTTTTGCTGTGAACGAAACTGCCGTCCTTCACGGCGATGAAGCCGTTTTCGCCGGCGAATTTTTCGTTGAGGAAACGCAAATCCAGCGCGCTCTCCGCGAACGTGTCGGGCTTCGGATCGAACGCGAACCAGCCGTGATTGCCCGCGACGACACGCGCGGCGTCGCCGGCCAGTTGATCGGGCTTGAGCACGCCGCGCGGGAGAAACGGCTCGGTGCTGAACACGAAGCAATCGAGGTAGCCGTGATTGCTGCTGCCGCCGGCCATGCGGAAACGAATGGTGTTCGCACCGGCCTTGAGCGCCACGCGGCCCACCTTGCACCACGCGAGGAAGCGCAGGTCGGGCTTGCCGTCCGCGGCCACGTTCGCCTGGTCGCGCATTTCGCGGCTCAACTCGATGGCGGTGTCCGCACCGCCGTTGAGCGCGTAGGAGAGTTTCGACTGCACGGGATTCGCGCGCACCCAGAACTCGTGATCGCCGGCAGTCGCGGCGGTGAAGCGATATTCCGCCTCGCCCGCTTTGTCCGTGCTGAAATTGGAAATAAAATCGCCGCCGGAGAATTGCTCGCGCTTGACCTGGTCGTACCACCACGGGTGCCGGTTCATTTTGTTGACCGTGGGTTTCTCGCCCTCGATCCAAATCCAGCCCGCGCGGGCGGGGGCAAAGTCGGCAAGGAACAACGAGAGCAGCAGGAGGACGCGGGTGATGGCGTGCATAGGGTGGCGGACCCTTGTCTGAAGAATCCCGGTAGTCAACGCCGCCGGGTTCCCCCCCGGGGGGGCGCAGATACTACGGGTGTGATTAAAAGTGGGTGAGGGCCGCCGGGGCGCGCGAGTGGCCGACCCGCCGCGTGGGCAAGCGGCCCCAGCGCCAACGGCGCGACCTCATACCAGCCTGGGGCAGCGCCCCAGGCAACGGGGTCCAAAGTTCGCCCGGGCTGAAAGCCCGGCCCAAGCCCGGGACAACGGGTGGGGTGGCAACTGCGGACGAGCCGATGGGGCGCGCCGTTGGCGCTCGCGGGGTGGATGGGTGCCTTCCGTGGGGCGCTGCCCCACGCTGGTATGGAGCCGGGCCTTTGGCCCTCCCGCGCCGGACCTCACCCACTTTTAATCACACCCAGATACTACGTGTAGGTAGTATTTAATTTGCAAAGCCGGGCGCGGGGTTTGATAGTCCCGCGCACAAATTTCCGGTGTCGTTTTCCCTCCCGCTGGTTGGGCGCGGGTGGCGGCGCCGGGCACCCGTTATGAACTTGAGCCGGCTTGTTCCCCTGAATTTCCCCGGAAGTTTGGCGCTGCTGACGGCGCTCTTGCTCGCGGCCGCGGGTTGCTCGGCGGAACTGGAAAAAGACGCGGCGAAGGCAACTTCGCCGCAACCCACCCACGCCGCGAATGCCGCGGCCAAGGCCATCGCCCAGCCGAGCCGCACGAGCTGGCCGATGTTCCGGGGCAGTCCGGGCTTGCTCGGGATTTCGGACGAGCGGCTTCCCGACGCGCTCGCGCTCGCGTGGAAATTCAAGACCGGCGGTCCCGTGAAATCCTCGCCCGCAGTCGTCGATGGCCGCGTGTTCATTGGCTCGGATGACGAGCACATTCACGCGCTCGCACTGGCGGACGGGAAAAAGCTTTGGGAGTTCAAGACCGAGGGGCCGATCGAATCCTCGCCGCTCGTGCTGGACGGGCGCGTGTACATCGGCTCGTCGGACGGCCTGCTCTACGCGCTCGACGCGGCGAGCGGCAAGTTGCTGTGGAAACACAAGACCGAGGACAAAATCCTCGGCGCGCCGAACTGGGTGAAATCGCCGCGGGGCGACGCGACGTGGATTCTCGCGGGCAGTTACGATTACAAGCTGCACTGTGTCGATGCCGTCACCGGCCAGAGCAACTGGGTTTATGAATCGAGCAATTACATCAACGGCTCGCCCGCCGTCGCTGATGGCGTCACGGTCTTCGGCGGTTGCGACGCGCTGCTGCACGTCATCGCGTTGGCGGACGGCAAACAAATCAAGGAAGTCGAGGCCGGCGCCTACATCGGCGGCTCGGCGGCGATTGCGGATGGCAAGGTTTACGTGGGTCACTACGAGAACGAATTCCTCTGCATCGACACCGTCGCGGGCAAGATCGTGTGGAGCTACAAGGACCGCGCGTTTCCCTACTTCTCCTCGCCCGCGGTGACGCGGGATCTCGTGATCTTCGGCGGCCGCGACAAGCGCCTGCACTGCGTGAAACGCGCGACGGGCGAGCTGGTCTGGACCTTTTCCACCGGCGGCAAAGTCGAGAGTTCGCCCGTCGTCTGCGGCGACCGCGTGATCGTCGGCTCCGACGACGGGCGGCTCTATCTCGTGTCCCTCGCCGGCGGCAAAGAAATCTGGAACTACGAAATCGGCGAGGCCGTCAGCAGCTCCCCCGCCGTGGCCGGGGGCAAAGTCGTGGTCGGCGCGAATGACGGGGGCGTGTATTGTTTCGGGAGCAAGAGCAAATGAAGCCGAAGGTTTATCTTGAAACGACCATCGTGAGCT
>JAYVOY010000600.1:0-3444 GCA_043757645.1 Verrucomicrobiota bacterium | reverse complement strand
CGCCGCCGCCGGCTTGCGTGAGGTTGGCGAGGGCGACCCAGGCTTCGAGGGTTTTTTCACGGAGTTCGCGACCGAGGGGCGCGGTGCGGAGGTAGGCGTCTTTGCCGTCGAGGATGAGCCGTCCGTCGCGCAGCGTCGCGCCGCCGAAAACTTCGCCGAGGAGTTTGGTTGCGGATTCGGCGGTGGTGGTGTCGAAGGACCAGCGGGCGAAAGGGGCGACGACGGCGGCAGCGGTTTCGGATTTTGGTTTTTGTGTTTCGGGTTGGCGAGGGGGAGTTTCGGGTTTTGGTGCGGGAGATTTTTTGCGGGCGAGGGCGATGGTGCGCGCGGTGGCGTCGAGGGCGGCGAGTTCGGTCTCGAGTTGGTTCACGCGCGTGTGCAGCGCGGCGAGTTCGGGATCGGCGGCGGAGCCTTTCGTGAGACGCGCGGTGAGGCGCGGGGCGGCGGTGGTCCAGGCGCGGGCGAGTTCGTCGCGGACGCGGGATTTGAGCGCGAGGATTTCGGCGCGGTGGCGCGTGAGGAATTCAGGGGAATCAATCGTGACCTGCGCGGGCCGACTGCTCGCGAGCACGCCGTAGAGCGCGTAGTAATCGCGCTGGCTGATGGCATCGAACTTGTGATCGTGACAGCGGGCGCAGGCGAGCGTGAGGCCTTGGAAAGCTTTGCCGAGCACGTCGATTTGGTTTTCCACGGCCTTCACTTGGTCGTCGAGCGTATCGACGGGTTGGAAGCCGTGTTCGACGAGGCGCAGGTGGGCGAGGCCGAGGATGGATTCGTTGAGGTTCTCGGTGGCGTTACGGCGCGGGTTCGGCAGGAGATCGCCGGCGAGATGTTCGCGGATGAGTTGGTCGGCGGGCACGTCGGCGTTGAAGGCGCGGATGACGTAGTCGCGATAGCGCCAGATGTCGCGAATCTCGGGGTCGCCCTCGCTGCCGTGGGTCTCGGCGTAACGGACGAGATCGAGCCAGTGGCGCGCCCAGTGTTCGCCGAAGGCGGGGCTGGCGAGGAGTTGATCCGTGAAATTTGCGAATGCCGAATGACGAGTGGCGAAGGACGAAGCGGGGCCGCAGGCGGCGGTGAAGGCGGCGAGTTGTTCGGGCGTGGGCGGCAGGCCGGTGAGGGCGAAGGTGAGGCGGCGGGCGAGGGTTTGGGGATCGGCGTCGGGGGCGGGCGTGAGGTTTTGTTTTTCCATTTCGGCGAGGAGAAAGCGATCGCTGGGATGCTCGCTCCACGCGGGATTTTTCGGCGTGGGGATCGCGGGTTTGGTGACGGGTTGGAAGCTCCACCATTGGCGGCGCAACGCGAGAATGTCGGCCCACGTGGTGGCGGTTGCGGACGTGGCGGCGGGCGGTTCCGTGCGCGGATCGGGCGCGCCGGATTTAATCCAGGCGGCGAAATCCGCGAGGATGCGGTCGTCGAGTTTCGCGCCTTTCTTCGGCATTTTCAGATCGGGATCGGTGTGAGAGAGAGCGCGGAGGAGGAGGCTTTTTTCGGGGGCGCCGGGGACGATTGCGGGGCCGTGTTCGCCGCCCTTCAGGAGAGCGTCGCGGTGGTCGAGACGCAGGCCGCCCTTTTGTTTCGCGCCGGCGTGGCATTCGTAACACTCGGCGACGAGCACGGGGCGGATGCGTTTTTCAAAAAACTCGGTGGCTGCGGGGTTGTCCGCGGCCGCCGCGCCGGCGGGCGCGAGGGTGGTCAAGAGCAGGGTGAGCCAAGGTGCGAACAGGCGGGCGAGTTTCATAAACGGCAACGGGCGCGGTGGAAAACTGCGGGTTGAGGTGAGGGTGTCAAGTGTGGCGGGCCGGGAGAAGGCGCTTGCCGAGTCATAAGGGGTGGGGAAGTGTGCCCGCGCAAACCGGTTCCAAGAATCATTTTTGAACGCAGCTTTTCTGATTATGAAAAATCTCATCGTTCGGCGGTTGGGTTTCGCGCTGCGGGGTGCGGTCGCGCTGGCGGTGGGGTTGGGTGTGTGCGCGGTGGCGGAGGCAGGGCGGGCGCAGACGTTCGCGGTTTCGCCGAGTGTGATTGCGGGTGGTGGCGGGACGAGCACGGGCGGCGTGTTCAGCGTGAGCGGGACGATTGGGCAGCCGGCGGTGGGGAGTCTGGCGGGCGGAACTTTTGCGATTCAGGGTGGATTCTGGGGCAGTGCCGAGGCGGTGCAGACGCCGGGCGCGCCGTTTCTCAAGGTGGTGCGGGCGGGGGGCAACTACGTGATCACTTGGGTGGACACGGGCGCGGGTTTTGCGCTCGAGGTGGCGACGGCGTTGCAGACGTTGAACACGTCGTGGAACAACACGGGCGCGGTGCCGGCGCTGGCGAACGGGACGAACACGGTCACGATCACGGCGCAGCCGGGGAAGTTTTTTTATCGCCTGCGCAAGCCGTGAGCGGGCGGCGGCGCTACACCGTGATTTGCCGCGCCCGCGCGGGCACCTGCCACCGTTCCGTCGCCAGTCCGTCACGCACCACGACCCCCTCCGAATGCAGCGCGCACGTCGGGCAGATGTGTCGCGGCACGCCGTAGAGACAATCCCCCACCGCGAATTCGGCAACCCGCGGCGTCTCCAAAACCAAGTGCTCCTCGCTCTGCATCACCGCCGTCGCGTCTGGCAACTGCGGGAAGAAAACGCGCGGATGCGGATTCTCCGCCGCGATCGCCTTGTGCCCGAGATCAAGGCACAAACGGTTCGTCCCCGGCTTGCTGATCACGCGCGTCAACACCACCGCGGCGAGCAGAAATTGCAAATCCGGCAGCATGCGTTCGTAGCCGAAATCCCACAGCACACACGTGCCCGGACTGCATTCCGTCACCTCGGGATTTTTCGCGTACAGCCCAAACGTCGGCGTGCCGCCCGCCAAAAGTTTCGGCACCGCCAAGCCCAGCGCCTCCAGTTGCCGCCGCAACGCCACCACCGGCCCGAGGTTCGCCGCGCACATGGCCGCACGCACCGCGAGGTCCGTCTCGTGATTGTGCCCGTCATAGGCGTGCAGGCCCGCGGGCCTCAGCCCCGGAGTGCCGGCGATCCGTTGGTAAAGTTCCACCGCCCGCGCGCCCGGCGCGACGCCCGTGCGGTGCATCCCGCAATCCACATCGAGAAACAAATTCAACGTCAATCCCGCCGCGGAAAACGCCACGCCCAGTGCGCGAATCGCCGCCGCGTCATCCGCGATCGCCGCGAAGGTCGTCTGCGGAAATTTCCGCGCCAGCGTGAGCAACCGCTGCACGTTCGGCCCCACCGGCTGATACGCGAGCACGATGTCCGGCGCGCCACAGTCCGCGACCATCTCGACCTCCGCGATGGTCGCGCACTTGAACTTCGTCACGCCGAGACCCATTTGCAGCCGGATCACCTCGGGCATTTTGTGCGTCTTCATGTGCGGGCGGAGCCGCGCGGGGCCACCCGTCATCGCCAGCATCCTCCGCACGTTTTCCCCGATGCGATC
>JAYVOY010000599.1:0-3456 GCA_043757645.1 Verrucomicrobiota bacterium | reverse complement strand
GCGGCCAGAACTCCGGGAACAACTCCTTGTAGGCCCAGGCACGCCCGGCCTTCAAATTGACCTTGAGCAGCGCTTCAAAGTCCTGCGACTGCGGCTCGCTGAAGCCCGCTGGATTGTAGAGAAACAAGTGGCGCTGGCCCTTGAGGGTGTCATCCCCGGCGGCGCTGAGTTCCTTGTGCGCGGCGCGGCGGGTCTGATCCACCGCCTGGTTGAGGTGGCTGGCGACGTGATACTTGTCATAGGTGATGCGGGCCGGCGGGGCCTCGCTCCTGGCGGCGGCGGCGCCGCCGGCGCGCATGGCCATCGTGGCGTCCAGCACCCGCGCGCTGACGGCCTCTGGCAGGCTCGGCCACAGCTGGCGCGCGCCGTCCGCCGCGCGCCCCGCCCCCACTGCGAGGACGCGTGGCTGGCGCAAGTCGCACAGGTGGGAGATGAAGCGCTGCCCGCGCTTGAAGCTCTTTTCATCAAAGCCGACGGCCTTGAGACCCTCGAGTTCCCGGCGTTTGAGCCCACGCGCCACCGCCCGGTCCATGATGCCCTGCAAGCTGCGCCAGGGCAGGCCGAGCAGGTCGGCGGCGGACGGAATGTCGGCACAGGCCTGGAGGATTTGGATGGCAAAAGCCGCGAAGGCCAGGGTGAAGCGACTGGGCGCCCCGGCCCACGGCACCGCGACGGTGGCGACGCCGTGGTCCGGGCATTTGACCCTTGGCACGCGCGCACTGCGCAGCGTCGCAAAGCCCAGCGCATCCAGATGTCGCCACTGCCGCTGCGGCGCATGGTCATGCCGCCAGCAGTCGCGGGCGCACGCGGGACACGCGAAGCTCGCGCCCGCTGCATAGCCCAGCGCGAGCTCCAGTCGCTTCTCGTGGAGGAGCAACCTCACCGCGCTCACACACCAGGGCTTCGTGAGCCCCAGCATCCTGCCATAATGATCCTGCAAAGCCTCCCCACCAGCGATTGATTCGTGCAGCGTCATCCCCGCTTCCACCCACTCGGTGCACACTCCGCCAGCACCTGAGCCACTCAATTCGCAGAAGACCCGCTTTATTGGCTTTTGTGCGTGTTTCATTTTTCAAAACGTGGTTTTCGGAGGTGCCTTTGTGTTTTATTTTTGCGCCCCCCGGAAAGACCACCCTTACTCCCATCGTTTTGCCGCGGCGATCGGCTCGCTCCTCGAACGCGCCCAGCGCACGCATCCGTTCAGTCCAAAGTGGGGTTGGGGGAGCGCACCCCGTTGGGTGTGCTGGGTCCGCGCCGGATCACCGCGCTCCGCCACTCCTACCCCCGCCGCGGGCCGGCTGGGTGTTTCCGGGGCGCGGGTGCCCGAGCGCCGGTCCCCCGTGGTCCCCGGCCATTTCCTGGAGCTTTGAACATTCCGCCTCTCGCCCGCTTTTCCGTTCGACATCCCCGGCCCCGGCAAACGAAAATCGCGCCCGATGACGCAACCGCCCTTCACCCTCGGCCACTCGCCCGATCCCGATGACGCCTTCATGTTCTACGCGCTCGCGAAGGATTTGATCCCGACGCACGGCCTCGCGTTCCAGCACATTTTGCAGGACATCCAGACGCTCAACGAGCGGGCCACGCGCGGCGAACTCGACATCTCCGCCATCAGCATCCACGCCTACGCGCACGTCTGCGATCAATACGCGCTGCTCCCGAGCGGCGCGAGCATGGGTGACGGCTACGGACCGATGCTCGTCGCCAAGCAACTCTTCACGCGCGAGGAAATTGCGAAAAAGAAAATCGCCGTCCCCGGCACGATGACGAGCGCCTTTCTCGCGCTGCAACTCTGGCTCGGAAAATCCGCGCGCGAGTTCGATTACGTCGTTGTTCCCTTCGACCAAATCTTCGCCGCCGTCCGCTCCGGTGCCGCCGACGTCGGCCTGATCATTCACGAGGGGCAGCTCACGTTTCGCAATGAGGGACTCGAATGCAGCGCCGATCTCGGCGCGTGGTGGAAGGCCGAGAACGACGGCCTGCCGCTGCCGCTGGGCGGCAACGTGATTCACAAACGCCTCCCGCCCGCGCTGCGCAAAACCATCTCCGATCTGCTCACCGCGAGCATTCGCTACAGCCTCGAACACCGCGCCGAGGCCGTGCGGCACGCGCTGCAATACGCCCGCGATATGGGCCATGAACTCGCCGATCAATTCGTCGGGATGTACGTGAATCACTGGACGCTGGATTACGGCGAGCGCGGGCGCGAATCCATCCGGCGCTTTCTCCATCGCGCACATCAGCAGGGATTGATTCCGCGCGCGCCGGAGCTTGAATTTGTCGTGTGAAGATTTTGAGCACGTTGAAAAAATTCGCGGCGCTGAAATGCGAAATCGGAGCGGAGCGCGGCAACGCCGCACGGGGAGCGCACGCGGCCCGCGTGCAGTTTTCGGCGGCCCGCCGAAAACTTCGCACCACTAGCGTTTCCGCGCGTTCGCGGAAATTAGAACGGGGACACGATGGTTTGGGCGGGCCGCCCAAACCGGCACGCGGGCCGCGTGCGCTCCCCGTTTTGAATCGGGAGTTCCGGGCGCTCGGATGCCCCGGCATAAGGCCTTGTTTTCCGAACAACCCCCAATTTTTCCGCCTCGGTTTTTTTCTCGCCTTCTTTGCATTCGCAGTTCCTGGCAGTGCTGCGAACGTCGCGTCCGCGCTCGGCCCGTACTCGCTCAATGGCGTCTGGCAGCAGGTGCGGACGAACATCGCCGCCGCGGGCACGCCGCCGACGGTGGTGTTGCGCGAGGATTACCTGCCGTACATCAAGGGCATCGTGACGCATTTCCGCCGCTATCAAGAGGCCGATGGCGGCATCACCGACGAGTTCCAGCATCGCGAGGTGCAGAACGCGACGGCATGCTACGCGCTCGCGGCGGCGGCGCTGGTGGCAAGCTCGGCCGACACGAATTTCGTCGCGAGTGCCGCGCTCGCGCTCGACCGCTGCCTGCAGGGATTTGCGAACGCCGACGCGAAATCTCCGGGCGCGGACAACAGCATCGCGCATGCAATGCTGGCCTATGAATTACTGCTGCCCGCCGTCACGCCCGAGCGACAAAAGCACTGGCAAAATCTCTTGCGCGCGCTCAATCCCGAAGTCGCGTATCACGACCGCCTCACGGAAAACCGGACGCGCGTGATCGGCTACAATGTTGCGGCGTTGAGCGGCGATTTCCTGCGCGCCAAAGCCGGCTTCGGCGGCACCGCGTTTCTCGACCGCCATCTGCCGGTGCAACTGCGCAACTTCTCGAACGAAGGCTGGTACCGCGACGCCTACAGCCCGATCGCCTACGATTCGATGGCGCGGTATTTTTTCGCGTTGCTCGCGTGGCGCGGTTACGACGGGGCGGGCAAGGATTTGCTGCTCGATCTGCTGGATCGCGGGGCGGTCACGTCGCTGCTCACGCAATCGCCCATCGGCGAAATCCCGACCGGCGGACGCGGCTCGCAGCATCAGTGGAA